>JBBKXT010000309.1:0-2697 GCA_037969625.1 Saprospiraceae bacterium | reverse complement strand
GAAAGGGAATCATTAGGGGCTAAAACAACACGCCCATTAGATGAGCTCGCAACAGCTATCACATAGGACCCTTCCACGCCTTGAGATGCATCAGTAGTGATCACCTCATCAATATTTGGCAGCTCAATTTCTACCTCTTGTGAAGAGTGGTTTTTGACACTCACCTTTTCCATAAAAACAGCTTGATCTGTGGACGGATAAAAGGTGCGTTTAATTTCAATTTTTAGTTTGGTGATGGACGTAACCTCCAAATATCCATTGATAAAAAAGTTTTGCGGGTACTCAAACAAATCATTGCCATCCGCTTTCAATTTTGGCCATTCTTTTCCATCAAATGTATGGGCCAGACTTCCATGGGTATTGTTGGGCAGTGTCCGTAGCATTGGAAACACCAGATGGACGCTGTAATCGAGTTTGCCCGCCTGCACACCATAGTGGAGGATAGAGGACAGCTGGAATCCACTCATTTCGATATGATCCATATGGGAATCAATCTTTTTTGTATTCCATTGAATTCCTCCTTCGGGTATCATGTACCAGCGATTCGCCTCTTGTCCGGTTAGGGGAAAGAAGCAAAATAAGCCTAAAACAATAAGTGCAACGGCCTTAGTTAATGGTTTCCGCATTTGAATTTTGACTAATTGGTTATATCCGCCTAATGTATCAACTTTTTGGCAGTATGTATAAGGATATGGTTGCTTCACATTTCATTTCGCAAATAAATATACATACTGGAATACCGTTGTGAATAACACCCTTACTATTCGCTATCTAGGTGGCTATTAATTATTTAACCGCCAGCAAGAGAAATCTTTGCATGATAAAAGTTGAAGGAAATTACAACGCCATGAGAGAAGTATATTTCCTGTTCATACTTCGGAACCACTGATAGATGATCGCAATACATCCCAAAAGCAGAATGGCATAAATCACTGGAGCGCTATGCATCTTTTGATAGTATTCGGTATTGTTGATCAGCAACCACATGACTGTAGAAACAATTCCTGCAAAGACAAGGCATTTCGTTAGTGTATGTCCCATCACCTGATTGAATCGCCTGAAACTTTTCGGGTACTTGTAGAGGATGGACAACCAATGATCGGATTTACCTAAATAAACAAAAGTAGAAACCTCTCTAAAAGATAAGCCCTTCTCCTCCGGCAGCAAGTTCATTGGTTTGAAAACAGAGGCATAATAGACGCAGACAGCATATAAAGAAAGCAGACCTACAACGATCAACAAAGGCGTCCAGGTCATTCCTAGTACGGATACAAGAGGATTAGCTTCTTTGCTTAAATCCGGAGTCAATTGGTAGGTGCAATAGGCATCATAGGCTCTTGAAAAAATAATCCATACGGTGATCACTGCAAATCTGATTGTTTTTCGCATTGGTTAAAAAAGTTTAGTGAGAGATGATGGAATTTCAAATCCTCTAACGGTCATCCAGTGAAATGTAGTACGCTTCAATCGACCTAGGCACAATATTCAAATACCAATGCAGATAGAAAGGAGATAAGACATTAAATCAACAGCAATATATATTATCTGTCCCTAATCTTCAAACAATTCAGATTCATCATCATCCTCCCCATCTGTCAACTCCAATGCCTTCACAGATAAAACCGCATTGCCGGCTATACCCTTGATGGAGCCATACATATCAATCGTATTGGCAATGACCTTTTCAATTTGCTTGTCGCGCTCTTTCCAGATGCGGGCCATAGCTCTTTTCTCTTTTTCTAATCCTTCTTTCATTGCAGAGAACCCCTCGACGATCGCCTCGACCTGCATTTTGAAAGTAGTGCTCGTGAGAAAATCATAGAGCATGTGCATTTTGTCACCTTTGTTCTCCTGGGAAGCAAGTGCTCCACTCACCTGAATGACAGATTCTCTAACGACCGTGCACAAGCCTTTAAACTCTTCGTACGTGCATACCCATACGCCATCCACGATACCCATTCGATCCAGACTGGCCGGCATGGCTTCCGTCACCAGAATACCAACATCTGCGCCCTTTTCACGCATATCCGTTTTAAATTTTTCAATCCACGTCGGCTGAAAATCTTTTGTTCGTTTACTCTCGTAATAGATCTTACCGCAGTTCTGTCGTGTATACGTATTGACGATCTGAACGCAATCACCACCACGCGCACCTTTTTTTATTTCGTCAATCGTATCCAATGGAAACTGTGCGCTCAGCCATTCTTCAATCGCTAGCTCCTGCACTTCCCCCTGCAGCTGCATAGATCCCTGATCCTGCTTGCGCTTCATTTCCTCGGTGAGCTTTTTCTGATCTTCCAACTGCTTTTGAAGTTCTCTGAAGCGCAGTTCGCTTTTCTCTTCTTCAGCCTTTCTCATTTTTTCTTTCTCTACGGTAAGCACTTCATTCAATTTCTTTTGTGCCTCAGCTTCTGCGAGTTCTTTCAGCTCCAATTTCTCGCGTTTCAGTTTTTCAATCTCTGCTTTAGATTTGTTGAGCTCGATGACCTGCGCTGATTTTTCATTGAGCTCCTTTTCCATGGCGGCCAACTGCTCCGCTTGTTCTTCCGTCAGCTTGGTTTTAATTTTCAGTTCAAGCGCTTTTCGTTCCTCTTTAAGTTTGATGTCCAATCTTTCCTGAAACAATTCATTCTCTTGCTTTCGCTTTTCTGCAAATTCTTCTTTCGCTTGTTTCAGTGCCTCTACTTCTTTTGAGAG
>JBBKXT010000308.1:0-5312 GCA_037969625.1 Saprospiraceae bacterium | reverse complement strand
GTACAGCGCTTGCCCTGAATTCCGACGCAGGAAGTAGTACAGCGCTTGCCCTGAATTCCGACGCAGGAGGTAGTACAGCGCTTGCCCTGAATTCCGACGCAGGAAGTAGTACAGGGCTTGCCCTGAACTCCGACGAAGGAGGTAGTTCAGGGTGAGTGGAAAACGAATTAAGGAAAATAATCTTCGCTTTCTTTTTTTTTCAGCTCCCGCTAAGCGGGATTGCGGGAAACATTTTTTAGCATCACCCATCAGCTTTAATAAGAGAGACACGCGACGCGCGATTTTAAGACCTGAGACTTTCAGATGCGAGGCTCAAGACCTTATGCTACAATCACTCAATCACTCAATTCGAATACCGCAACCACTTAATCATCTCCTTAATCGTGACCTTTTTTCCATACATCAAAATTCCTACGCGGTAAATCCTGCTGGTTAACCAAATGAAAAACCAAACTGTGCCAAGCATAATAATAATGGAAAGCACTATCTGCCACCACGGCGGATCAAATGCCAATCGCGCCGGCATAATGATCGGTGAAAAAAGAGGAAATAAGGATGCAAAGACCGCTAACGTTCCATTTGGATCGGAGAGGACGGGAAACAACATATAGAAAGCGATCATTACTACAAATACTATAGGCAACATCAATTGCTGTCCTTCGCCCATGTCTTCATTGATCGCAGAACCAATAGCTGCAAACATCGAACTATAAATAAAATATCCGCCTAGAAAGAAAAGAATAAAGACAGGTATAATCAACCACCACTTGATGTTGAAAAGAGCCGCAATAATTTGCTTCCCGGAGAAGCCATCAAATGATTCTTGATTCACTTGAGGCATCGCATTCATATCAGAAAGTTGTGAAGGGTCTCCACCAGGAAGGAATGCAGGAACCACCATCAGGATGACTCCCAAAAGGAATCCCCAGATGGCCAATTGTGTCAGCCCTACCCCACCAACACCAATGAGCTTACCCATCATCAATTGGATCGGTCGCACAGAACTCACCATCACCTCAACAATACGACTCAGTTTTTCTTCCATGACGCTGCGCATCACCATACTCCCATAGATGAAGATGACCAGATACATCATAATCCCCATCAGTCCACCCAGGGCAGTACCAATGATGATATTGAGTTTGCCGGCAGCAGCTGTACCCGAAGGATCATCCGGATCCATGGCCCCATTTTCCAAACTAATATTAGCTCTAAAAGAATCCAGCAACTTCTGATCAATATTTGATTTTCGCATGCGATACAATTCTACTTGATCGCCAAGCCTGGACTCAATGCCTTCGAGCATCATCAAAGATGGTTTTTCGTTGCTATAGTACGAAGCCGAAATCCTCATCGTAGAAGTATCTTTTAGAGCCGGCAGATGCACAAAAAGATCATACCCTAAAGAGCTGTAATCTTCCCTCAGTACATCAAAACTTTTGTCCGAAAAATCATACGGAAAATCTTTATCCTCGGAAGCAATCGATCGAATAATACCTGTTTCGTCCTTGATGACAATCTTTTGATCCGAATTGGAACCGGCACTCATGATCACACCGATCAGCACAGAGAATAACGCAATGCCCAATGGCGTCAGCAGGGTCACCAGGATAAAGGATTTCTTTTGTACCCGACTGAGATATTCTCTTCTCGCAACAATCCATATTTTATTATTCATGACTCATGCCTTTAACCTTGCTAATAAATATTTCATTGATCGTGGGGAGTATCTCATGAAAGGAATGAATCTCACATCCCGCACCCATGAGAAACTGCAACAAATGATTCGGTGTATCCTGATCCGGAATCCGAAAGGTGGCCTTATCATCATACTGCTTGATTAGTTCAAGTCCTCCACTATAGGTGGTTGGAAGTGTTCCTTTATAACGCACACTAAACAGATGTTGCTTATTTTCATTTCTGATTTCATCAACATTTCCCATCAATACATTTTTTCCTTGATTGATGAGGATAATGCTTTCGCACATTTCTTCTACCTGATCCATGCGGTGTGTCGAAAAAAGTATACTCACACCTTCATCTCTAAGGCGATATATTTCATCTTGAATCAGCCCGGAATTGATTGGATCCAACCCACTAAATGGTTCGTCGAGAATCAACAAAACCGGATCATGTACAATCGTAGCAATAAACTGTATTTTTTGTTGCATTCCCTTTGACAGCTCCTCTACTTTTTTGTTCCACCATTCCAAAGCCCCAAAGCGATCCAGCATCATCTTGCATTTTTTTGCTGCATCGGTTCTTGACAAACCTTTAAGTTGGGCAAGGTATAGCAAGTGATCACCTACTTTCATTTTTTTATAGAGTCCTCTTTCTTCAGGTAGATAGCCCATTCGCGAGGGATGATTCTTATTGAGTTTTTCTCCTTCAAAATATATCTGACCACTATCGGGCCCTGTGATGGTCGTAATAATTCGAATGGTAGATGTTTTACCGGCGCCATTAGGGCCTAGCATACCGAAGATGGTGCCCGGCTCCACTTGGAAGCTGACATCATCAACGGCTACATGGTCTTTGTAGCGCTTTGTAATATTTTCTAGTTTGAGTATGGCCATAGATTGGGATTGTTAAAGGCTTAAAGATGGGCCAATTTTAGATATATCCTTGTTGTAATTGACGATTGGGCGTGATTTATCGACGATTGGGGAGACCTTAGATTCACGTTGAAGGCGTAGTCCTTCATCTGTAGAGACGCTAGACCTTAAACTAATCTTTCTCACTTCATAATCTACATAACCCCCATAACCTTCATTTATTCCGGTGCTAGTTTGATTTTCAATCCATCCACTCGTTCGTCTACATGGATTTGGCAACAAAGACGACTATTGTCTTCTGTAGAGAAAAGCGTGTCAAGCATTTCTTCTTCTTCATCCGAACGTTCATTCAATACATGGTCGCTAAGCACATAGACATGGCAACTGCCACAAAGCGCCATACCACCACACGTGCCTTCAATGGGAAGTTCGGAAGCTTTGCACACCTCCATGACATTGAGTCCAATATCCGATGGCACTTCAATGACATGTAATTCATCATGCCGATCAAGCACTTCCAGTTTGACTAAATCATCAGTTGTTACCTGTTCCTCAATGCTCATCTATCGCTAAATTGTCCAATTCTATGAATGCGCAAAAGTACAGGAATAAGTGAAGAGTTTACCCTGTATACGGACGAAGGAAGTTATACAGGGTGAAGAGTTTACCCTATATACGGACAAAGGAAATTATACAAGGTGAAGAGTTTACCCTGTATACGGACAAAGGAAGTTATACAAGGTGAGGAGTTTACCCTGTATACGGACAAAGGAAATTATACAGGGTGAAGAGTTTACCCTGTATACGGACAAAGGAAGTTATACACGGTGAAGAGTTTACCCTGTATACGGACGAAGGAAGTTATACAGGGTGAAGAGTTTACCCTATATACGGACGAAGGAAGTTATACAGGGTGAAAATCTAAGCGCAGCGTAGACCCTGCACACCAACGAAGGAGGTCGTTCAGGGGTGAAGAATGAAATGTGAAGGGCGTTCGTCGTGGAAGCGAATTACGAATCCTTGGAAGTAGGGAAATCCAGCATAGAGAATTTAGGAATGCCGTCGATGGGCAAATAAAATTGAAGAAAAAAAATCGCATACTTTAGAGAACCCACATTCGTTTAATTCGGATGTGGTCTTATGTTGTTCAACCTAGTGTTACGATTTATTGATATGAAATATTTATTCCTATCTATTATTGTCTTATTGGTCAGTTGTCAAAATGACGAGCCCTTTCTTTTTAAAGACCTTTGCCCGGATTGCACTTCATCAATTGAAATCAATCTAGCAAATTGGCCTTCAAAACCAACCTATGCGTGGATTGATATTGAGGAATCCATTGATACATTTTTCAATCTTGATATATCTGAAATTGAACCGATCCATGATGCATATCGTGATGGATTAGTATTTTTTAAAATCCCCTATAAACGAGGTGAATATCAAATGGATGAAGAAATAAAAATGGAATGGGGTACTTACGTAGGATTTTTTGTTCTTCAGGAGGGATATGATACTGTAACTGAGTTCTATGAACCGGTATATGATGGATCAAGCTACATCAATGTGGATAGCATAAATAAAAGTACCGGAGAGTTTTCTCTCAGTTTTGATCTCGTTCTATTTCCAAACGGGGACCCTCATGCAGAACTCCACAACTCATCATATCCAGTGAAGATTCATGTACAAGGTCAAGCTCAGGGCACTTTGACTTATGAATAGAATTACGTATAAGAAATCTCTTTGAATTTAACAGGAAACGAGATGAGTGTTTAATGCAATTGGAGCCAAATTGCGACCACCTGGCAACATGCTTACTTTTGAAACTGGAGACGCCAGACCTGACACGTCAGACAAAATCAATTATAAATTGCGAATTTTTCAACGCAAGACATAACCTTGATAACCTACATAACCCTTATAAACCTCCAATTCTCTAAACTTGATTGCCCCATATATTATTTAGCTTACCTGCAAGAAAAACGGATTAAATGCGTTTTTAGGTTTATAAAAATTGGGTAACAACAAGCGTGGGCATCCAAAGAACCGCCATTCGTGGGAAAAGGAAACCAACATAATCTATATCATGAAAGGATTCATTGGTTTTCTGCTATCGCTATTATCTGCGAACCTGATTTCTCAAAACCTGATTCCAAATCCTGGTTTTGATATTATTTCTCAGTGCCCTGATGATTATCGTCAAATAAATTATGCGCCTCCCTGGGTATCTGCCAACAATGGAACACCTGATTTATATAATGAATGTTCGACGCAAAATGGATTGCAGGTTCCCAATGCAGGTCAGTATTTTGATAGTTACCAATTACAAAGAAGTGGAACGGGTTATGCCTCAATAGTTGTCTATTATAATGGAAATTCGGTTAGTATGGAATGTATCGAAACACCACTCACGACAAGTCTTATTAAAGGAAAGGACTATTACATAGAATTTTATGTATCACCGGATTTATCTCCTACTTCTCTCTGGCATTATACAGACGCCATTGGATTGGCACTCACTGATTCGTTTTTTTATCAGGACATTGGACCTCATGAATCGATGTCATTAATCCCAGTTATCGAAAACCCACCAATACTCATTACTGATACAATTTCCTGGACACGGATTAATGGATGTTACCAAGCAAAGGGAGGTGAAAGCCATGCTATTATTGGCAATTTCAAAAGTGATATAGAGACAACGATTTCGGTTCATGACCCAAACGTATTTCCATATCTTATATATTATTACATCGA
>JBBKXT010000307.1:0-8483 GCA_037969625.1 Saprospiraceae bacterium | reverse complement strand
CCAAATCACTTGAAGGAAAATCATTTGAATATTTGTTTCTAATGCAACGAAAAGCGATTGACGATAAAGCGATGGATCCTGCTAATGGAAAAAAGTTATGGACTCTTTCAGAGGAGTTGGTTGAAAAATTGGGCTATTCAATAAAATGATTTTTATCCTCTTTTCTTAAAAACTAATCAAAGCGTTGCTTGTATTTACTATTCTGATCATTCCTTTGAATGTGTGCTTTCAGCTTATATCGTCATCTATTGTATCTTGGGCAACTAATTTAAAACGCCAACGCATTGAAATTTATTCCGCTCAGTTCATTGATTAGCCTATCCTTTTTAATCTTCTTGTTAGGCATTGCGCAACCAACAGATGCCCAACAAAATCTTATACTCGTTGATAAAGACAGACTTTATCAGGTGGAAAATCACCTTGTAAAAAACCAGGGACTAATCGTTGTTTCTGATCTTGCATTAACAGAAGCCGGTCTTACTCTGCATCAAGTTGGTTTTCGCAAAAACCCGTATTCCCAAAAAACTGAATTGCTTATTCAGTTTAAAGCCCTTGCTGGTTTTGTCACAGATTTGGGTGTGCAGTTATTTGGCAGTGATCGTGAAACTATCTGGCAGGATTCTATTGTTCGGACGGATCAACCACAGGAGCACAATATCATTAGTATGATCGTACGTACTCCGATTACTGAATTAAAAACTAATTCAGAGCTTCATTTATGGGCAAGAGCGCCGATTAAGAAAATTCCATACGAAATGTGGGAGTGGATGGATATGGGTCCGTCTGAATGGTTGGTGTTGAGTGAAGACAGTTTGCCCACAACCTTACAGACAGATTCTTCAATTATCTATAATGAGAACGAGGTGTCGCAAAAACCTGTTTTTAATCATCATGGGGAATCTGATTTAGAGTACATCGCAAGGAACATCAACTACCCTGTTAAAGCAAAAGAAAATGATGTTCAGGGTGTCGTAGTTATTCAGTTTACCATAGCCGCTGATGGCTCTGTTGGGGATGCAGAGATTACAAGAGATATTGGTGGTGGTTGTGGAGAAGAAGCATTAAAAATCATTCGATCTATGCCCTTGTGGACACCAGGTACAGTCGACGAAAAAGCTGTTCCGGTTCGTGTCACAAGACCCATACGATTTAAATGGTAAGAGCTGTTGGCAAAACATTGACTTGTGTGTTTATTCTATTGATAATAAAACAGTTATAGATTGTTTTATAGTTGTTTTTCTTGTGCCGTCGACCCGTGCATGTCTTCTGCTGCTTGTGGTTCCCGTATTCATTGTACGCTACTAAATGATTGTTTAACTACGTGGCGACGATACTTCATAGTGTTGAATTGCTTTTTATCATTAGATTTATGTCCTTGTGATTTGATCTCAACAATGCTTGTAGGATAACCCTAGATTAAAAAACTTATAAATGAAAAAAACGCTACTCCTTTTCTTCTTGCCCCTCTTCTGTGCTACTGGATTTAGCCAGTCGGTTCCCCTGACTCAAATCGCCGAAATCACTCATGACGGGGACTGGATAAAAATGAATGTCGGGACGCAGGCGGACCCTGAAACCTTTTTTGAAACTCACAAAACTTCACTGGGGCTTCATCAAGAGGATCAGATGACTTTAACAAAAGCCACAGATGACGTATATGGTTTTCATCACCTTCGCTACCAACAGTACTATAAAGGGTATCCGGTCGAAGGAGCAGAATATATACTGCATGTAAAAGATGGACATGTCAAACACGGAAATGGAAACCTGGTTCGGGAAATAAGCACCTCGAAGGATGCCTCCATTAGCGCTGAAGCGGCCATTGCAACCGCTCAACAACATATGGGCGCTGAGCGATACTACTGGGAAATGCCGGGCATGGAAGCAAGAATAAAGAAAATTAAAAATGATCCCCATGCGACTTTCTATCCTTCGCCGGAATTAGTGATTGCTAATGCGAATTTCGAAACCGATGGAAACAATTATACCCTCGCCTGGAAAGTTGACTTGTTTGCAGACGGCCCAATGGGAAGAAAAATAATTTATCTGGATGCCATCACCGGACAATTCTTATTTGAACTGGCGGGTTGTCAAGAAGAGTCTGTCGTCGGCACCGCAGAGACTCGTTACCATGGGACACAAACGATCATTACGGACTCCGTATCATCTGAGGAGTATCGATTATTGGACATTACTCGTGGCGGTGGTATTACTACTTATGATCTCAACCGAAATGAAGACATTTCGCTTGGTGTTCACTTTGTGGATGATGACAACTATTGGAACAATGCGAATGCGGAAAAAGATGATGCTGCAACAGATGCGCATTGGGGCATGGAAATGACCTATGATTACTATCTGCAGAATTTTGGACGTGATAGTTATGATGACAAAGGCAGTCCTATCATCAGTTATATTCATTACGATACGAATTGGGTCAATGCACGATGGACCGGAATGTGGGCAGAATTTGGTGATGGAAATAACAATCCATACACCTCCATTGATGTTGTCTCCCATGAATTGACGCACGGTGTGACCGGTAATTCTGCACGGCTTGTGTATCGAAATGAATCGGGTGCCTTAAACGAATCCTTCAGTGATATTTTTGGAACCACCGTTGAATTTTTTGCTTGGCCAGATAGTGCCGATTGGTTGATCGGACAAAGGAATTTTATATTACGCAACATGGCCAACCCAAATGCCTATCAACAACCAGATACTTACCTCGGTAATATGTGGTACACCGGCTCCGGTGACAATGGTGGCGTTCACTATAACAGTGGTGTTCAAAACTATTGGTTTTATTTGCTTTGTAATGGTGCGGAGGGAACCAATGATTTGGGAAATGATTATCTGGTCGATTCCCTTGGCATGGAAAAAACTGCGGCGATTGCTTATCGTAACCTAAACCATTATCTGACCTCGAGTTCAAAATATCTTGATGCTCGATTAGGCTCCATTCAGGCCGCTGAAGACCTCTACGGAACTTGTTCGAATGAAGTCCTCGCTGTGATGAATGCATGGTATGCTGTAGGCGTTGGCATTAATGCAATTACTCCGGATCTACAGGCCTTAAAAATCTTAGGCCCTGTGTCCTCATGTAACATTGGCAGTGCTGAAGATGTCGTCTTTACTTTTAGAAACAACCGAACAGGATGTGGGTTGGTTTTGAACGAAGGAGATACTCTCCGGTTAAACTATCGTGTTGATAATAATCCAGCCGTCGTTGAAACTTATGTACTACCCGCTATCGTTAATGGAGGAGATTCAATTACATATACTTTCGAAACGCCCATGGATTTGTCACTTGCCGGTGCTTACAATCTGGATGTTTGGGTCACCTATGGTGAGGATATCTATTTGTCCAATAATACAATTCTTGATTTTCCCGTTACCAAAACTTATCCTATGGAGGATAACGATGCTCTCTCATTTAACTACAATGCTAGTGTAGATACATTTTTTACGGTTACTAATGATCACTCTGAAGCGCTTATGTCATTTGCAGCCGCTCATACTGGAAGCAGAGGATTTCAATTAAATGGAAAAAATGCTTCTCCAGATAATGTAACTCCTGTTTTTACAGAAGATGAAAATTTTAGTACAAATCCGGAATTTCAGGCAAAAGTTTGTATGTGTGTAGATGCGACCGAATGGTCAAATGCACTGCTGGATTTTGATTTAAGACAGACGTACTCTACTTTCTATCTGGACAACTTGGGATTTGATTTTTCATATGCCATTGCCCTTCGCGTATTGGTCAATGGAGAACAAATTGGAGAACAATTTCATCCCACGACCAATATGGCTGATCCTTATCTGACCCATACGATGATTCTGGATGAGTTTGCGGGAACGAATTTCGAATTGTGTTTTGAGGGAGTTCATTTTGTGAAAAAATTTGATATCCCCGGCGATCCGGGAGATCAGTCTTACCTCGATAATATAAAGCTTTCTGACATGTCTGTGGTGGCTGTAGAACCAACCATTAAAAACATAGTTTCCGTGTTTCCAAACCCAAGCAATGGGAAAGTGTATATTGAGACTGTCGGGTATGAAAAGCAGAATATCGTTATTATAGATCCGCTTGGACGTGAACTTCTGCATCGTACCTGGTTACCTCAAGGCGAGCCATTTGAACTTGATCTTTCTCCGTTTCCTAAAGGGGTATATGCTGTTACTTTAAAGTCAGTGTCCGGAAATATTACACAACAAATCGTTCTTGAATAGTTTAGTTCACTAAATTCTTTCGATTGCGTTGAATTGCTGAAAGCATTTCTGCATTGTACAGATCCTTGTTCTATTCGTGTTCAAGATTGACTTTCATTTAGCATTCAACCAACTTATTGGTGCTTGTATAATAAAACCATAGCTTCAACCTTGAAATAAAGTAATGACAATACCTTTAAAAATATACCAGGTTGATGCCTTCTCCGATAAAATATTCGGCGGAAACCCTGCGGCAGTTCTTGTTTTAGAGGAGTGGTTGCCGGAAGAAGTCATGCAGCGCATAGCAGGCGAAAACAACCTTGCAGAAACAGCCTTTCTTGTAAAGTCAGGGGAAGTTTATGAAATTCGTTGGTTTACGCCTACAGATGAGGTTGAGTTGTGTGGTCATGCAACATTGGCTTCCGCACATGTGCTTTATAACTATTACAACTATCCTTCGGCACCGATCCATTTTAATACGCGTCTACGGGGTTCCCTGACCGTTACTAAAAACAATGATCAGATATCGCTGAACTTTCCGGTCGATCTCTGCAATCGGATCGCCATACCTGAACTACTTATTGAAGCGTTGGGCAAAACACCGATTGATGTTTTTATGGATAGAATTTATCTGCTTGTTCTCTTTTCGAATCAACAGGAAATTGAATCCATTCAACCTGATTTTACATTATTAAATCAATTAGACGCGATCGGAATCATTGTAACCGCTCCGGGAGATGACATTGATTTTGTCTCAAGATTTTTCGCTCCGAAAATTGGTGTCAATGAAGATCCTGTCACAGGCAGTGCACACACCCGGCTCATTCCTTTCTGGAGTAAACGACTCGGAAAAATAAAAATGAAAGCACGACAACTTTCAGAAAGGAGAGGAGAGTTGGCCTGTGAACTTAAGGAAGGTCGGGTGATTATTACAGGTCAGGCGACTACCTATTTGTCGGGTGAAATACATTTGTAATATCTATTTTAACGCTCACATGTACAATATCTGGTGGATATTATATCATGATCTTCCCATTTCAAAAGACAACAATGAACAAAGAATTCAAAAACAAAATGATTGAAGTTTGTCATTCGAAAATCGAAAAGAAAGGGATTAATGTTGGCTTGTCTTTCTATGCCTTCTTCGAAAACAAAAACACGAATCCGGAACTGCTCATGGAAGTTGCACAATGGTGGATCATGACGAACAAGTTTGATCACTTTGAAAAAGCTAAAAAAATAAAACAATTCCTTATCGAAGATTAATAACCATGGATGCCATAGCTCCCTCCATAAAAATACTATCCGAAACCATCATTATTGGTCGGCGAATAAAAATGAGTTTGTCTGATGATAATACTCACTTGCTTTGGCAATCTTTTATGCCCTTTGTAAACGACATTGAAGGAAGGACAAATACGGATCTGATTTCAATGCAATGTTATCCTGCTTCCTATTTCACTGAATTTAATCCATCAAACACATTTGAAAAATGGGCGGGTGTAAGTGTCACCTCAATTCTTCAAATACCTGATGGATTGGAATCTTATATAGTGCCCGGTGGCTTATATGCTGTATTTCATTACAAGGGCTCCTCAATGGATAAGCGTGTGTTTCATTACATTTTTACTGAATGGTTGCCCGGCTCACTCTTCGTGCTTGATGACAGACCTCACTTTGAGGTGCTGGGTGAAAAATATAAAAACAATCATCCGGATTCTGAAGAGGATATTTGGATTCCTGTGAAGGAAAAAAATGTTTCCATTAAATAATTGTTGTTTGAAGGTGGAACAAGATTGTTTTCTAATCCTGTCTATGTTGCAAATTCAAAAGGGCTAACTTTGCGTCATGAAAGAAAACAAAGGTCTATTGATCGGGTTGGTGATAGGAGCGTTGATATCCGCTGTCTTGATGTTTTTTTTTATGCAAAAAAAGAATGCTGAAAACATCACCTCGATTCAAAACCAACATGCACAGGCTTATGCCATGCTGATTGATTCTGTCAGGCAGAGTGGCCTTTCTAACCTCATGGGACCTTTGCTTGAAAAAGTAGAAAATGAATTGAATCAAAGTGAGGCACGCTCTTTAAGTGATGGCACAATCATGCAGCTAGCCGCTTTGAGTGAGGGTTTCAAACCCTATGCTATCCTCCAAAGAGATCAATTATCATCAAACAAACTAAGTCCGGAAAGGGGACATCTTTTATTGATGTTGCTCGGCATGCAAATGGACATTGTTTCGTGGAAAAAAATACTCTCTGATGTTACCTTTGCCAATGCCGATTTAAAAAAGGCTGAACTTAAGGGTGCAAACTTGTCAGGCATAGATCTTTCTTCTGCAGATCTGTCGGATAGCAATTTGGAGGGAGCAAATCTTGAAAAAGCCATTTTGCGTTTTGCGCATTTAGGAGGCTCGCTTCTGCAGCAATCAATTCTGACTAAAGCAGATGCAACCAGAGCAGATTTCAGTTGGGCAGATTTAAGCAAAGCAAAAATTGACTTTGCCATATTGGATGGTGCAAATCTAACGGCAGCAGATTGTGGAGCGTCAAGCCTTGTCAGCACAAATCTTCACTGGGCCAATTTAAGTAGTAGCGTCTTTACAAAAGCTGACCTATCCGATGCAGATCTTTTGGGTTCGTTAATGGAAAAAACGCACTTCGTTGAGACCAATCTAAGTCGCGCAAATTTTATTAAAACCGTCATTAATCAATTGGATATGACAGGAGCAAACTTAGAAGAAGTGCAAGTTCAGGATGAGTGTTGGCTGCGTAGATTACATGAGTTTTCTGTGGCCGGTGCGGATGAAATACTAAATAAATACTTCGTACGTCAAGATACAACAGATCAAAAAATTACATTTCTTGTGGTGCATCAAGAAGTGACTAATTAACATTCCATGTTCAATTTGACCCGATCATAATAGTATTGAATGTATTTAGAAACGCCCGCATCTGTTTTACTAAACTTATCTACAAATCGAATAATCATCTCGTCTGTTTCCCTAAAGGGTCTGAATTGAATGTTAAGCGCATACCCACATTCCATTTGAATATAGTTAAGTGCATTCGCTAACGTGGTGGTAGTCCATTTTGTGCGGAAAGTTATGTTATGATTTTTTCGAAACCTTTTCCCAAGCTCTTGTCCCCATTCATTGTTGATCATATCAACATAGTTATCTACTGGTCCCTTTTCTAAATCCGTCAACTGAGCAGTTGTAAACTCACCGGTGATTAATTCAGGTAACGTATATCTTTCATGAACATCTGCTACATAATCTGCCAATTGCTCCGAAAATGCTGCTGTTATAATGGCCTGAGCTGTTATGTGATTAAACGTATTCAGATAGCCTTTCTCCGACATATCTTTCGCATATAACGTGTCTAGGTATTCAAGTTTTATGTTTTTAACCATTTGTTCTGCAAGATCATAAAAGGCAATGTCTCCTTCACCAAACATTTCATATCGCCTGCGTCCTAAAAGCTCTATACTTACAAGGTGTTGTTTATTAATAACGGCAAAGGGCGTTTTTAAAACCAGTAGTAATAGGTCTATTATATCTCCATCTCTTGCCCGATTAAAATCACTTTCATCAACACCTTTCCGCAATATGCTTACAACCCTTTCCTTCCCACTTATATGCGTCAATTGTACTCTGGGTGTGATAAAAATGGAGTTTTTATTGCTAAAAGGTTCAACACGGTAAGAGATATCTACGACCTCACTTAATTCTTCCATGCTGCTATATCGAGTCAATAACAATGCACCAATAGAATTACTGCGATCGGCCATTAGATTCAATTCGCTTTTTTTCTGATCTGTTTGGATCTCTTCTTTCGGGCTCGTTTTCGCAATGTTACAACCAACAAGCAAAATCAAGCAAAAAAACACACATAGTTTGGATTCATTCGTCATAAAATATTTACTTTTCCAAAACGCCAAGATCATTATCCATTTTAACATGAGGGGTATTGTGCAATACAATAGATTGCTTTTTCTTATCTCCCACAATTTCTATTGTTTGCAACCTAAGATTATGAACATCATCAAAAACAAATGCAGGCCTATAATCCGGATGTTCAATACGCAGTTTAATATTTCGCATCGTCAATCCATCCACATGCCGCACATAAAAACCCCAGGCCGGTAGTTAGCCAAACATAGAAAATTCAGGATAGGCAGAAGCTCTCTCAGGGACATCCTGCAACCTGGAAAGCGGGCTATAGGCCAAACCAGTATTTCCTCTGCCCGGATAGGTGATTTCAATATTCT
>JBBKXT010000306.1:0-2807 GCA_037969625.1 Saprospiraceae bacterium | reverse complement strand
CCGAATATGGAGTTTGGTCATATTCAATATAGAGGTGATCTAGCCGAACATTGGGTGAGCAACAAAGCAAGAAAAGATCGTAACCTGACTTATGACGAATGGGGTGAAGAGCTCGCAGGATACCTTGAGTATATGATACTATTACTTTCGCCCCGTTTGATTGTTCTGGGGGGTGGTGTCAGTGCTAAGTTTGATTTATACAAACAATATTTCACGCAGCTGAGGTCTCCGGTTATAAATGCATCAACCTATAATGATGCAGGAATTATTGGAGCAGCATTAAGTGCCTATCCGGAGTTGATAAATACTTAATCAATACACCGAAAAACAATTTGACAAACCCAATCAATTATTATTTGTCTCTGTTGGAATTCTGATCTCGTATTTTTTCTTGGTCTTATTAGAAATGAATGATTCAATAAGCCATGGGTTGTACACCTTGAGTTGTCGGTAGTTTGTTCCGTGTTCGATCGCCAGATCTGCCAGGCTTGTTACAGGTTGTTCAACAACAAGGGTTTTGTAATTTGTCAGTTGAGGATAGCCTTCATCTTTGGAGAGATAATATCCAAATCGTTCCGGATCCTCCATGACTTCTTTTATGGCAATAATACGAAACACATATCTAGAGGTTTCCTGGTTGAGATTAAGTTCGTAATAATTTTTAGCTCTTTGTTCTTCAATATCTTTACTCAATCTTGTCTCGCCCATATTATAAGCTGCTGCCGCCATCGTCCAGGAACCAAAACGTTTTTTCAGATGAAGTATAAATCGACATGCGGCTTCTGTTGATTTTTCTACATGATATCGTTCGTCGATTTCTGTATTTATTTCCAAGCCTTCCGCCGTGCCGACCGTTTTCATAAACTGCCACAAACCTTTTGCACCGGCAGGAGAAACTGCCATGCGCAGATTACTCTCTGCAACTGCGAGATATTTAAAATCATCCGGAACCCCATATGCTTTAAGGATCGGTTCTATGATCGGAAAATACCTGTTGGCCATTTTTAAATTTAGCAGCGAGGCAGAGTGATAATATGAATTGATAATCAGCTCTCGATCCAGGCGCTCAATCGCATCAAAGTTTCCTTTCGGAATTTCTTCACCAGCTAGTGAGAATGTTTTGTTTAATTCAAAACTCGTAATGCGTTGTTGAAAATCGGAAGCCTCCGATAACTCTTCCTGAGGAGATAGATTTTCCTGTTCGTTAAAGGAACTAAAAATTACCATACTCAAAAAAGCAGCCAGCAAAGCCGTATAAGCGAACATTTTCTTTTCCATGCTACAAAGATGGGGTTATCTGGGGAACAAAGCAATTAAATGAAAAGTCTCCTCATTGCTAATTCTGATCCATCGGAAATGGTCACTTGCACCAAAGCTACACGTCTAAGGTCTTAATTCTGTTTAAGGGAGAAGGTTAAAAGGTTAAGAGGGTTATAGGAGTTATGAATTGCGCAAGATTAGTCTAAGGTCCCCTGAACTACCTCCTTCGTCGGAGTACAGGGTCTGCCCCAGCACTACCTCCTACGTCGGAGTGTAGGGCAAGAGCTGCGCTCCGATCAGGTCTAAAAATCTCAGATCTTTCCCGTTCACCCTCATTAAAGCAAATCCTTCCCAATATCCCTACGGAAATACTTGCCTTCAAACTGAATAGCTTCTGCATTGATCAACGACTGTTCGATCGCTCCTTCAATGGTACTCGCCAAACTCGTGATCGCCAGCACCCGACCTCCAGAAGTAACCATACGGTCTTCTTTAGAGGAAGTACCTGCATGGTAAATACGGCTGCCGGCCACCAGATCGAGACCGGAAATAACTTTTCCTTTTTCATAGAATTCCGGATATCCGCCGGACGCGAGAATAATCGTAACAGCAAATCGAGCGTCAAATTCAACTAACGCTTTCTCCAAAGTGCCATTCCAAGTGGCCATTAACAACTCCACTAAATCAGTTCGCAACCGCGGTAGAATAGCTTCCGTTTCCGGATCCCCTAATCGACAATTGTATTCAATAACATAAGGATCTCCCTTCACGAGAATAAACCCAAAAAAGACAAAGCCTTTATATGGAATTGCTTCTTTTTTTAAGCCATTTATGGTTGGCTCTACGACTTGTCGAATCACTTTTTCATAAACACCCTGATCCACAAAAGGTACTGGCGATACTGCTCCCATACCTCCTGTGTTAAGTCCTTCATCTCCTTCACCGATGCGTTTGTAATCTTTTGCTTCCGGCAGTAGGACATAATGATGACCATCAGTCAGCGCAAAAACGGAAAATTCAATGCCATCTAGAAATTCTTCGATCACCACCGTCGCACTGGCCGACCCAAATTTTCCGGATAGCATTTCCTTTATTTCATACTGGGCTTCTTCTTTCGTTTGACAGATCAAAACACCTTTTCCTGCAGCGAGACCATCCGCTTTTAAAACGACTGGATAGGCATGTCCTCCTAAATAGTCTACTGCTTCATCAAGTTCTTCTTTTCCAAAAGACCGATAGGCAGCCGTAGGAATCCTGTGTCTGCTCATAAACTCCTTAGCGTACGCTTTGCTGCCCTCCAATTGTGCTCCTTCTGCAGAAGGACCAATAATAGGAACTGCCTTTAATACATCATCAGCAGAAAAATAATCAACAATGCCATTGACCAATGGAGCTTCAGGGCCCACTACCACCAGTTGGATGTGATTGGCTAAAACAGCACTTTTGACGGCATCAAAATCACTGATATCAATCACTAGATTCTTGCCGGACAATGCTGTTCCCGCGTTTCCGGGCGCAATAAATAATTGAGTACACAATGGACTTGA
>JBBKXT010000305.1:0-13743 GCA_037969625.1 Saprospiraceae bacterium | reverse complement strand
GCACCATCAAAGAAATCAACCATCGAAACTTCAAAATCAAAACGTGAGAAACGTGCCTTTTAATTATTTGAAAAAAATTGCTCCACTCCTGCTGTTGTTTTTTCTGGCAGGCAATGTATCTGCACAGGATCCTGTTTTTGTAGCCAAAACTTCCGGAACACAGGTAGCACAACATGCGGTATTCACAGTTCAGTTTGAATTGAAGAATGCAACCAGCACGAGATTTGAACCTCCTTCTTTTAAAGATTTTAAAATTGTGGGTGGACCATCCACCAGCTCAAGTACCATGATCGTCAATGGCGTTGTCAGTAAGAGTCAAACCTGGACCTATTCTATACTCGCCAACAAACAAGGCAAGCAAACCGTCGAAGCAGCCAAAGTCATCATTGGTAATCAGGGGTATAGTACAAAACCATTTCAAGTAGAAGTGTTAGCCTCAACAGCTCAGCCGAATCAAGGATCAGTTGGTGAATCAAAAGATCCTATTTTTCTGCGTGCCGAACTCAATGATTCCATTTATTATCCCGGTCAGCAAATTATTCTCAACTATAAATTATTATTTAACGAAAATGTACAAACGGTCAATCCTATTGTCGAGGATGACTATACAGATTTCTTTCTTCAACATTTTGCCAATATAAATCCAGTGGCGTCGTATGAAACGATCAATGGAGTTCAGTATACCTCCAGAGTCATCAAATCGCTGGCACTCTACGCGCACCAATCCGGTACGTATGAAATAGATCCGTTAGTTATTCAGGCAGGAATTGACAGCCCATTTGAAACGAATCGTGGCTTCTTCAGTATGCGTAGGCTGCAACATGTACAAATAGCTTCTTTGCCGATTTCGGTACAGGTGGATGCATTGCCTTCCGATGCAACAGATACTTTTTCAGGCGCTGTCGGACAGTATCAAATGCGTGTAACTCAGGGCCAACAACAATTATCCACCAATGATGCCTTTACATTTTATCTCGAGATCACTGGCAATGGTGATTCACGTCGATGGGCACTGCCGTCTCCTGTGACAAATGGCAAATTTGATATTTACGAGCCAAAGATTATCAAAGACGAAGAGTTTGAAATGAATAACCAGATGAATCAACGGCGAACGATTTCGTATCAAATGATTCCATCCTCTTCAGGGACATTTAAGATTTCTGTGCCCTTCACCTATTTTGACCCTGAGACGAAGGCGTATGTGACGGCTCATTCTGATACCATGACGGTGATGGTTACCCAGGGTCAAAAGAAAGATCATACAGCAACATCTGATTCGGACGAGTCCACGGCCCCTGTTCTGATGTCTGTATCAAAGCCATGGTTTAAGGATCAATTCTGGACTTCCATTCCTCATTTGTTTCTCTTCGGTTTGTTCGTGTCAGGTTTTGGTTTTGGGTTGTTTGGCATCTGGCGGTATGAGCGCGAACATAAAATTCCGGAAGCGCAGCGAATCAGCAGAGATGCAGGTCAAAAAGCAAATGATAAATTTGATCAACTTGAAAAAAGCATGGATGGAATGGATGTTCGTGCGTTTTACGGATCTGCCACTGAAATATTTTATGCATTCCTGATCGAACGTTTTTCTATACCATCCTCTGAGTTGGATGAAGCGGGTGTTGCCTCCTATCTTACGAAATCAAATATTGAGGAATCACTGGTCAATCGTACCAAGTCATTCTTTGTCCAATGCCTGACGGTACGGTACGGAGGTACACCGGAAGGCATGTCAAGAACGGAGATGATCCAGGTTTGTCGTGACTTGATCAATGGATTACAAGATTGATGCTCATTATCATAGTTAGTAATTTCTTCCTATCATTGTCATAGCATTTCACCTACCTCGGAACACCTCATTGATTCCAGATAACTGCTGTAATGGTTGCCAAAAAGAAAAAATCAAACACAAAGAAAAAGACGGTCCGACAACTTAAACTGTGGCACTTCCTGCTGTTGGTGTTGATACCTCTTGCTGTCTTCAGTCGCTCGATTGGTTTTGATTATGTCATGCATGATGATGACAAAATGATACGCGACAATGTTGTGTTGGCGCAAGGATTTGATCCAGGGTTAGCTTTCAAAACGGATGCCTGGTTTATGGATGCGCGGATTGAATTGTATCGACCGGTGCAGAGTATCAGTTATATGATCGACTATGCGATCGGAAAGGATGTGTCCTTGGTGTATCATGTGCATAACCTATTCGTGTATATCGCAGGGGTAGTTTTGTTGTTTTTTTTCCTGACTTTTTATTTCAAACCACTATTAGCATGGGCGGGAGCCTTGCTATATAGTTTGAATTTGCTTACACCCCATGTGACCGGGTGGATAGCGGCGCGCGGTGACCTTTATCTGATGGTCTTTGGCATCGGCTTCCTCCTCTTGTTGGCGAATTATATAAAGACCCGTTCCAGATTTAGTTTGGTATTGACTATACCTGTTTTCTTTTTAGCCTTATTGTCAAAAGAATCAGCCGTGGCCTTATTGCCTATTGCGGTGGTCATGATATATGCAGAGAAGCGTACGTTGCCTGCCGGTATGGAATGGATATGGCTCACAATTAATACCGCCTTGTTTGGTGGCTATTATATCATGCGTGGTTCAGCGATTGCGGATGCAGGCAATATGTCAGTAGTTGCGTTTTTTAGCAACCTTCGGTCATTGCCGGAAGAGTTTTTTAAAATGCTGATTCCCGCCGGCTTTAGTGTAATGCCGGGTTATAATTTATTATGGACTTTAGGAGGAGTTGTTTTGTTAGGCGGCTTGTTTTTTTTGGTTAAAAAATATCCACCTTCTTTCAAGATTCTGGCTACTGGAGGCGCTATTTGGTTAATTTCTTTATTGCCTTCAATGGCTTATGAACCATCTTTTGCGGGTGTTGCTTATGATTACTTAGATCATAGAGCCTGGTTTCCATTTGTAGGGCTGTGGATGATTGTTTTAGGAATGATCGAATCAGCAAAATGGTCATCGCACAAACTTGCTCCGATAGTATTTGGTGGTGTTCTTTTAGTTTGGGGAGGTATCAATGCCTGGCGTGTAGGTACTTATGATGGGTGGAAACCTTATTATAAAAATGCAATCGCGACCAATCCGGAATCAGGGCTGGCAAGCCTTAATTACGGGTCATTGCTGAGAGATGAAGGCAACTGGGAAGAAGCTATTAGTTATATGCAGAAAGGTGTTAAGCTCAGTCCGGATTATAGTGATGCCAAGGTTCGCTTGGCAGAAGCCTATTTCAAAACACAAAAATATACCGAGGCGATAGAGATCACGAATCAGGTGATTGCAAAAGAGCCTCAAAATGTATCAGCACTTCAATTCAGAGGCAGTGCCCTTGGCGCGAGCGGTCAATCAGCTGCAGCAGCATTAGATTTTAAAACGATACTTGACCTTGATCCTGACAATGTGCATGGCATGTTTAATCTAGGTGTCGCCTATAAAGATGCCAATCAACTGAATGAGGCAATAGAAATGTTTTCCCGGTTGATTGTGGCTCAATCTGATTTCCCAAATGCATACTACGAAAGAGGATTTTGTTATGGTAAAATGGGATTATTCCCTCAGGCTAAGGCTGACATGACACAATCAATAACGAAGCAACCTAATCACGGGCCATCCTATTTTTTTAGAGGTCGTACCAATGAAGCACTTGGTGGGCTTGAATTGGCGTGTGCCGACTGGAAAAAAGCATTTGAGCTAGGTACGCTGGAAGCGGAGCCATATATATTTGAAAAGTGTCAGGAATTTAAATAGAGATATAATAATGTCATCCCTTCGGGGTTGATCAATCCAAAGGTGTGACATAATTATAAAATCAATAACTGAAAAAATAATAAACCCCGAAAGGGTGAAATTTTTATAGAACCAATGAACGAACAAAAATATAAACCCTGAAGGGGTGGCATATTTATTGAACCAATAAATATGCCGAGAACATCTTCATTAATTTCTGTGAGCCCATAGCTTAAACGTTATTCTCTATATCTATAAGCGTTTTGGCAATTTCATCACGCATTGTGGATTTTACATTAACCTCATCAGCAAAGGTTTTCCATAGGTGTACAGTGTCATTAATTTCGTTTATAATTTCGGAAGATTTCTTACAACGGATAGAGTCACCAATGACTAACAAATCTGCTTTCGTTATATTTTGTCGTTTGCCATTGATGCTCAGTGCATGTTGACTGACCCACTCGCTACCCGGACGATAAGCATGGCAAACATCGTAAGCAGGTGCCAGTTCCCAGTGCCCTCCTTGTCTGAGTAAAAATGAAAAGTTCTTCGTATGATCATCGCAGTTTCTGGCAATGACATTAAACACCATTCTTCTGAACATCTGCTCTGCATCGGCATAGTTGAGCTTTAGCTCTCGCATACACTGAAAGAGCTGCTCATAACTAAAACTATTGACCAGATTGAAATCAAAATGTTTCAGGGCACAGAAAGTTTGCAGATGATGCTTCACATCACTGCCCTTACGATCAAATCGCTTGGTCATAAAATGCGCCCTGCCGTTCTCCTCCAGTAAGCGTGATGGCATCATCTCTATGCCACAGGCTTTGGCCATATGGTAGTAAGCCAATTCTACTCTTCCATATCCTTGGCTACTGCCTAACTGCACATCGCTTACCCCATCGAGCTTGATGAGCCAGTGTTCAAATCCTTTTGGTGCTTTGGTTTGACCGGATTTCACCTCTCCACTTTTTTCGTTCCAGGCAATCAGCGCTTTTGGCCGGGCTCCCCCTGCCGATGTGCCAATCTTTAATATCTCATGTACAGCCTGCTCTTCATCTTTATTGAGATTGGTGGTAAACGCTTCCCGCTTGTCTAGCATTTTTTGAGCGGTTGCTACCAGGCTATCGATTTCTATGGAAAAGGACCTTTTAGTTTCTTTGAGCACCGCCGGTTCAAATTCAAGCGCACCCATACCTCGCGTTCCAATGAAGCACAGCATTTCTACAGGATTCATGCTGTCCTGTGGACGCCCTTGTTGGGCTAACCAAAGGTTGATCAGTTGATTTCCGTACTTATCAGGTAATGCATCCGCGAGTAATCCGGGAAGACCTTTGAAGGTGTCGTAGTCTGAACGTTTGTCTTTTCGCAATTCCGGAAATGAAAATTGACTGCGACGGTCAGAAACAGGCATTTTAATCGGTGACAAATCCCAATCCAGTGGCTTGAATTTTGGGTCGTACTCAAACGTTGCATATCCGATGTCAGGATCCCATGCCACAGCACCCACCAGATGTCCCCATATTTTCACTTCTGCTACCTGCATGGTTTACCAATCAACTTCTTCTTCGTTTTCTTTCTTTTGTGATGTTCCTCTTACTCTTTGGCGTTTTTCTTTTTGCAACTTAGCCAAAGCTAATGGACTCAGGGTCTCTATTACTTCAAATGTAGCGAGTGCCGATAATTGATCTATCACACGTAATACTTGAATGAGTGTATTAACTGTAACCGTTTCTCCACGCTCCAGCAAACTCAGGGTTGAACGACTGATGCCGGCTGCCGCTGCGAGTTCCTCCTGGGTTCTATTTTGCTCCATTCGATGATGCCTGACAAATGCCCCAATGTATTCTGTCATAGCTTTGTCGCTCATGGCATTCATATTCTTGAGTGATTTATCAGTCATAAAGCTCTAAATAATTATTTAACGAATGATTTGTCATGCAAATATAAGGGATTAATTTGAAATCTTGAATAAAGAATTGGGAAGTAGTATGAATGACAATCTTTCTTGAGGTTTGCTGAGGACAAGGTCATTGTTGCACACGGGACAAAAGTATTCAAATCCCTTTTTGGCATCATTTGCAGAAACAAGTTCACCATTTCCCTTTTTTGCAATTGCGTATAGCATAGATTTCAATTCGTAAAATGGAAAATAAAAAACTCAATATTCAATTTTTATTAATCTATCGTTATGCTTTCAACGACTTTTTCGATCCAAGTCTTTCAACTTCAGCTTTATCCCCTTTGGATAGTTTATTTGCTTCTTTTTACTCGGATAATACTTTTTGATTATTACTATTGCTTACGTCAAGCCTTTGATACAAAGTATCTAACAACCATATTGTTTCACAATCAAGCCCTGAGCAAAGGAGCAGCTTTATACTATCCAAATTGCTTTTAATCTACCTATCTTTGCCCCCCTAATTGCAGTAGATACTTATATGAAACAATCAATTAAAGAAATTCTGAATGCCAAGCCGATCGGGCAGGAGGTAACGATATGTGGCTGGGTCAGGACGTTTAGAAATAATCAATTCATAGCCGTCAGCGATGGATCATGCATCCAGACGATGCAGGTGGTCGTAGATCATGAAACACTTGATCCGGCATTGCTGAAGCGGATTACCACAGGAGCTGCCGTGGTGGCAACAGGCACTTTATTGGAGTCAATGGGTGGTGGACAAGCCGTAGAAGTCAAAGTGAGCAATATTGAGGTAGTGGGCGATGCAGATCCGGACAAATATCCATTGCAACCCAAACGCCATGGAATGGAGTTTCTTCGCGAGATAGCCCATTTGCGTATTCGAACAAATACTTTTGGTGCGGTCATGCGTGTAAGACACACGCTTTCCTATGCGGTGCATAAGTTTTTTCATGACAAAGGATTTTACTATTTCCAACGTCCGGTGATCACGGGATCTGATGCAGAAGGAGCAGGAGAGATGTTCAGAGTGACCACGCTGCCACTTGAAAATATTCCTAAAACACTGGAAGGAGCTGTCGATGTCAAAAAAGATTTCTTTGGCAAAGTTACTAACCTAACTGTTTCCGGTCAATTAGAAGCAGAATTAGCGGCTTTAGCACTGAGTCGCGTGTATACTTTTGGACCGACGTTTCGGGCAGAAAACAGCAATACCTCACGACACCTGGCAGAGTTCTGGATGATCGAACCGGAGGTTGCTTTTTTTGATCTGAAAGACAATATGGATCTGGCTGAAGAGATGTTGAAGTATGTGATCAGCTATACACTCGAACAATGTGAAGACGATATTAAGTTTTTACAGGACAGACAGACGCAAGAGGAAAAATCAAAGCCGGAAGCAGAGCGAAGTCCAATGGATCTTATCACCAAGCTCAAGTTTGTCATTGACAATGATTTTGAGCGCCTGACCTATGGCGAGGCGATCGATATTTTAAGAAACTCTACGCCCAACAAGAAGAAAAAATTCCAATATATCATCGAAGGATGGGGCGCGGATCTCCAATCAGAGCACGAGCGATTTTTGGTCGAAAAGCATTTCAAAAAGCCCGTGATCCTGACCAACTACCCGAAGGAGATTAAATCATTTTACATGCGTGTAGATGATGATGGAAAGACGGTATCGGCGATGGATATTCTCTTTCCTGCCATTGGTGAAATCATCGGGGGTTCGCAAAGGGAAGAGCGATATGATGTCTTGACACAGCGTATGAAGGAAATGGATATTCCTTTTGAAGAGATGGAATGGTATCTGGACACCAGGAGATTTGGAACATGCCCACACGCTGGGTTTGGGCTGGGTTTTGAACGACTCGTTTTGTTCGTAACCGGTATGTCAAATATCCGCGATGTGATTCCATTTCCGCGGACACCCGGGAATGCAGAATTCTAGTTTTACTTCCACTCCCAATCCAATTCTTGGATAAACGGAATGCCTAATTTTTCAGCTAATTGATGCAGTCTGGCATCAGTGTCATTGGCTTCGTTTTTATGTTTTTTAGGAAGTACAATGGCCTGTCCGTTTTTCAATTTCAAGGAATATAATTGTTTGATTTCGTAGATCGTGCTTATCTCTGTCAAGGGTAGGGTGCTGGCATTGGAGCCGTCAGCCATGGTCACCTGATGATTTTCAAAATGAAGCGTAGTGATCTTTGCTTCCCGGTCTTTAATTTGATCTTTGACAAGAGATTTGATTTGCTTTAGATATTGTTTGCTTTCCAAGCGGGTAAATAAAAAGTACAACGGGATACAGACCAGAAGGAATATTCCACCGATCATCGGACCACTTTGAAACCACAAATAAATGCCCGCCGCAAGATAAATGAGGATCAGAAAGAGGCGCCCGCGACCTCTGCGTTTTCTTACGCTTTCTGCATTTGAAGTGGCAAAGAGCTGGTGTGCTAATAAATCTTCTTCAGAAATTTCGAATGCTATTTTCATAGGATGAATATATATTATTGGAATGCCTTAAGGTCGCTTGTCTTCTCCAAAATATCCTTTACTTTCCACCTTTCCCGAAAAGAAATTTAAAAACAAAGCCACAAATATGATAATCAGGGTGGACTGGAAACTCACAAGAAATTTACCGATAGACGTTACCGGAAAGAAGTCTCCAAAACCAATAGTCGCCGCTGTAATAAAACTAAAATAAACAGGATCAAACCAGTGGCTGAAAGGTTTGTTGAGAAAATCACCATAGGCATAGATCACTGCAAAATCAAAAATAATTTCAATGTAATTGATGAATAAAAGAAGCATTGAGCGTCTGTAGGATCTGGGCTTTTCAATGATATCAGAGGCAAAAATTAGCCTAGGCACATAGAGCATGGTTTCTAACATGAGCCAGACCAGAATGACCAGACAGATCGAATTTTTACAAAGCCCGAGCGATATTAATAAAAGTGGATAAATTAATTTTGTGAGCACATAGAGATCAACCGCCATGTCCTGATAAGCAGCATATTTCTTGCTAAAGAGTTGTTTGATATACAATCCCGGAAACAAGAATTGTGAAAATGCCAGAAACAATCGTAACATTTTTTCAATTCCACTATCATCATCAAACTCGTTATTCCATATCGCCTTTATGTTTTTTATTCGCATGGGGATCGAACCAAACGTATATTCTTTTTGCTCAGCGTTGGAATTAATGAATAATTTTTCCGGATGCGGTCTCATAGGGTTTGGGTTTGACGCTAGTGTTTCAAGAAATTCTTCATTTGCTTTCTGTGCGATGTGATAACTAAGATAATGACATTCTCAAAGTAGTAAATGAAAAGGGGAAAGAGTCATGAAACTATTTTGTGCAGTTAATAGGATATTAAGCCAATCGACGGTCTACATCCCTTTGTACATCCCTTTCTTTGATGGTGTTTCGCTTATCAAATGATTTCTTGCCCTGGGCTAACCAGATTTCACATTTGGCGAATCCTCGATCTGAAAAGTATATGCGATAAGGGACGATCGTTAGGCCCTTTTCATCTATTCGTCGTTTTAGTTTTTTAAGTTCGGCCTTAGTCAAAAGTAACTTTCTTGTCCCTTTGGCTTCATGTTGAAGCCGACCCGCATTTTCATACTCATTGATATGCAGGTTTCTGATATATAGCTCGTCATGACTGAAGACGCAATAAGCATCGCTCATATTGGCTTGCCCTAAGCGCAAGGATTTGACTTCCGTTCCCTTCAATACAAGGCCTGCCTCATACTTATGGAGGAGGTTGTATTCATGCCGGGCTTTTCTATTGACGATTTCCAAGGATATAATGATTATAGGACAAAACTAATGAATTGTGGTCGTTATGACTTTGTTGGTTGATTTGGGAAGGAAACAGGGCTTTCCGGTTTCAAATGCTGGTTTAGGAAATCGGTCATTTTTATATAGAGATGTCTTCTCGCATTATCCCCATGGATCCCATGATTTCGGTTTGGGTAATAGTACGTTTCAAATTGCTTGTTAGCCTTGATTAATGCAGCAGCCATTTCCGCTGAATGTTGGAAATGAACATTGTCATCTGAATTTCCATGAACAAGTAAATAGTTACCTATCAAACGATCAGCAAAATTTATGGGTGAATTTTCTTCATAACCTTTTGAGTTTTCCTTTTCATTGCGCATGAATCGCTCCGTATAGATGGAATCATACCACTTCCAGTTGGTGACAGGTGCGACAGCAATCGCCGAGTTGAAGACATCATTACCTTTCAATAGACAAAGTGAAGACATGTAGCCACCATAACTCCATCCAAATATACTAATGCGCTCCGCATCTGCATAGGGCAGTTGCCCAAGATATTTAGCCGCTTCGATTTGATCGATCGTTTCATAATGACCTAGTTGGAGATAAGTCATTTTTTTAAATTCTTCTCCACGGCCCCCGGTCCCTCGATTGTCTACACACGCGATGATATAGCCCTGCTGTGCAAGTGACTGATACCACCAATAGTCAGTCCCTATCCATTTGTTGAGTACTCTTTGTGAACCAGGTCCACCGTATTGTGTCATAAAAACCGGATATTCTTTTGACCCATCGAAATTGGCAGGCTTGATCATATATCCATTGAGTACAACACCTTCAGAGGTTGTAAATGAGAAAAATTCTACCGGTTGAGCACCAACTTGTTTTTGTAATGAGGATATATTATGATTGTCTTCTAATGTTCTGATCAATTGCCCATTCCGATCATAAACGGAGTAAGTCGGTGCTGTATTAATAGTGGAATGGGTTAATGCAAAGTAATCGAATGTGGTTGAAAACTGTGCATCATTCCCACCGACTTTATTTGACAGTAGTTTCTTGTTTTGACCAGTGAAGTCTGTGTGGTAAAGCTCTCGTTCCATGGGTGAATTAGAAGCACTTTGATAATACACAAGACCATTTTTTTCATCAACACCATAAAGTGAAATAACCTCCCAATCCCCGGAAGTAATTTGTTTTTTTATTTTTCCATCCATCCCATAGTGATAGATGTGATTGTATCCATCCTGTTCGCTGGTCCAAATAAATCCATTCCCATCTTGCAAGAATGTCAGGTGGTCATGGATATCGACATAGTATTTATTCTCCTCTTTTAATAGTAAAGATGTTTTGCCGGTTGAGGCATTGGCCAATAAAAGTTCTAAAAGATTTTGATGACGATTCATCCAGAAGACACACAACTTTGACGGATCACTTGTCCATTTGATTCGAGGAATGTAGCCATTTGGTTCGCTGGATCGATCGACAGTCTTATGTTTTTTCTTTTGCGTATCGTAGATATGTATGCTGACCTTCGAATTGGCCATTCCCACTTTTGGATATTTGAAAGTTTCATAATGGGGATACAATTCACCGGTATAATTGGTCATTGTAAATTCTTTCACGGCGCTCTCATCAAATCGGTAGTACGCAATGTATTTGTTGTCCGGTGACCATTCAAATGCTTTTGTAAAAGAGAATTCCTCCTCGTACACCCAGTCACAGGATCCATTGATTATTTCATTCCATTTGCCATCTGTAGTGACGGAGGTTGTTTTGTTTTTGGCCAGATCTGATATATAAATATTATTGTCCAGGACGTAAGCGACCTTTTGCCCATTCGGTGAAAAGGTAGGATGCATTTGTTTTCCTTTACTGTTCAGTGCGGATATTTTTTTGGATTTTAAATTATACACATAATGCCATGCTTTGGAAGAGTGTCGATACATGGATTCTTTTTCAGTGAGCAATAGCAATTTGGATTCATCGTCGCTAAAGACATAACTCTGGACGACCTTATTGGAGCCGCCGAAATTGAGGAGGTTTATATTCAGCAAGGTGTCTGATAACGCACCCGTTATAAAATCATATTTGAGAATATAGTTTTTGCGCAGCGTCGTATAGTGCTGACCATCATTCATAAATCTGAATCCGGGGACACTTTGGGTGTTGTACTTTCCATTGGTCCAGATGTCGTCAATCGTTATCTGGCTTTGGGCTGTTAAGGTTTGCGCAGAAACAAGAAGGCTGATTAAGGTGATCAGCATAAGATGCAAATGAATTTTCATACGGACAATATTTTTATATGGAATCGGTAAAGGTCGGAAATAGCGATTGAGGAACAAAGTCCTTAGATAAACCATTGTTCATGTTTTAGATCAAGGTATATAATTGGCAGTAAGTTGAGCCGGGTCTACACGAATGGATCTATTGTAAATTCTGTTAGGGGAATTGAATCGGAATCAAAATCCAAGTGGCGTGCGAACACCTGCTTGGATGGATGTGGATACCAGTTGCTTACCATTATGATTACTGAACCGCAGATTTGGAATTTGATACTGATAGGTGGATTGGAGGAAGATAGTTTTTCTTTCGACGATGACATATTCAACGCCAAGACCAATATTGGCTGTGATAAAACTCTGTGTACTGAATGGAGCTTTGTGGCGGAAATTGTCACTCAATCTTTGTGATTCACGTATCGTTTGAGCCAAGGCCGGATGGTTGTTTGGATTCTCTCCCGTAAGTAGTGAATTGAAATTATAATCGACATCCACGTCTATGTCAGATTGTGCGATGAGGTGCAGGCCTACACCAGCTATGGCAAATACTTTAAAGCGATTTTGTGGTGATATTTTGTATCTGAACTGAAGCGGTGCAGAGACCAATTGTAATTGCATTGCATCAAATTCGACAGTACTTTGATCAGTACCTTCCCCTAGCGTTAATGAGCGATTTGGTTTGAATGTTTTGGAGCTATAGATCAAACCGGATTCAAATGCCCAGCGATCATGTGATACGCCCAAGGTGAATCCGGCACCGTATCCAACGCTAGGAATACCTTGCAATGGAAAAACAAACTGTTTGCGATTGGTATACAATATATCCTGGGGCAGTTTTAAATTATTAAAATCAATTTGAGCCAGCATCCCAAATTCAAGAAAGCTATTCGCAGCGGGTGCTACAAAAACAGGATATGGAATGAGATTGTTCGTGTGATTTTCTATAGTGCTACTTGATTGCGCAAGAGGTGGTGTGATATAATCTTCTTGTACAGCTGGTGGCAAGATTGATTGATTATAAATTATGCTCGCTATGTCTGCCATCGCAGGAGAATGATTAATTCCGGTCTTCTGGATTTGTGTTGCATTTTGTATTGGCAAAGCAGGAATTATTGCAAATGGTAGGGCATTATTCGAACTTGATGCTGAATTTATATTTTTACCAAAATCAAGTCCAGCGGAAGAAAGTCTCCCACCATTTGCTGCACTATTGTTTGTAAAGGAGGACTGTGAAACAGTTTTTTCCTGACCCTGTTGATTTAAGCCATGTGTTTGACCGGAGATTGAAATCTGCTCTGCCATTGGCTGGTGGGAAGTGGATAAATTTGAATATAATTCGTTTTTAGCCTCATTTTGGGTGCCAAAAATGGCAAAGGAGCCCTTTTGATTTATTTGGAAGACAGTAAAGAGCAACAGCAGAATAGCACTGGCTTCGAATACTTTTACGGCTATGAGTTTAAAACGAAGGGCTTTATAGGTATTAAAATGCTGGAGGAAAAATGACCAGGCATCTGGATTTTCCGGGGCATTATAATCTTTGATTTTGTCGGACACGGTGGTATCAAATGCGCGATCTGCCTGATCAAGGCTGGCCGTCAGTGCCTCCCAACCTTGAATTTTATCTGTTGGTTTGTAGTCGGAGAGTAAATTTCTAAGTGCCTCATCATCAGGTATTTCATTAAGACTTTGGTCAGTGGAGGATTCTTCCAGCTTGCTGGTGATATCCTCCCAATGGGAGTCGGCATTGGGCTCAAATTCACCCAAAATCTTTTGCAAATAGTTATCCCAATCCTTATTTTTCATAATGTACGTGACTTAACGTCAGCAGTCCTCTGAGTTTAGATCTGGCCTTCACTAGGTTCGAACGGCTGGTACTTTCGGTTATATCCAGCATTTCTGCTATTTCCCGATGAGAAAAGCCTTCTACCACATAAAGGTTAAATACAGAACGATACGCAGGGGATAACTGCTGTATGCACTTGACAATTTCCTGGACAGTAAGCGTACTTATT
>JBBKXT010000304.1:0-23521 GCA_037969625.1 Saprospiraceae bacterium | reverse complement strand
TAGTGTTTTCCGTTAAAGGCAGGAATAGTTTGATTCATGCCTCTTGGGAAGAGGAGCTGTATAAATACATGACGGGTATTGTACAAAATAAGGATCAAAAAATGTTGGCGATAAACGGTATGCCGGATCATATTCATTTCTTGATCGGCATGAAGCCATCTTGTTGTGTGTCAGATTTGGTGAGAGAAGTGAAAAAATCTACAAACGCTTTTATTAAGGAAAAGGGATTTTCAAAATTTAAGTTTGAATGGCAAGAGGGCTATGGTGCATTTTCATACAGGCACTCTGCCCTGGATGAAGTGATGGCGCATATTAGAAATCAAAAGGAACATCATAAATTGAATTCATTCAAGGAAGAATACATTGCGCTTTTAACCGAATTTCAGATAGAATATAAAAGCGAATATCTTTTTAAATGGATAGAAGATTAAAGATGAATCATGGGATAGAAGAATTCATCCGTAGGATTCACATGTTTATAGAAAAACAATAGAAACAGAACATACGACCCCGATGGGGTCGAACTCATCTAGGCCAATTAATTTCTATACACATGTTATCCCTTTGGAATAATACAATATTGAAATAGAATAAATCGAATCCGTAGGATTCACATGTTTATAGAAAAAACAATAGAAACAGATCATACGACCCCGATGGGGTCGAACTCACCCAACCCCCAAGAAATTATGTAAATATTTCATGCCTTCGGGATAATGCAATATTGAAATAGAATAAATCGAATTCGTAGGATTCACATCTTTGTAGAAAAAAACAAGGTGTTTGTGAACGAATATGGTCTTTCCGGAGGAAAATAGGATCATTTCGCACCTCTTATCCCTATTTATTTAGAAAATATATATAGGATAAATGAAAATTTGTAATTTGTGACTCCCTCTATGGCCTATATGCTTTTTGTAGGAAAACGGTGTATGCTGAGCCTTTAGCCAGCATCTACGTGTAGATTTCGCTCTTTTAGATATTAATTTTTAACCTCCAATATTCAATAAATGAAAACCTCCAACCTGATTTTCACCTTCCTCCTTTGCTTTTTTAGTCTTTCCACCTATAATATAGCGGTGGCCACAGATAGCCAGAACCTAGGACTGACTGCGGGCATGTCAATGAATGAAGCGGAAAGTCTCTTGAGCCCACCGTCATGCCCTGTTCCAACTTGGCTGATGACAACCAATATTACGAACAACTCAGCCACCTTCAGCTGGGATCCTATGTCAGGGGCTATCACCTATAGTGTCCAAACACGTGTCCCCAACGGCACCTGGTACACTGTTCCAGGCAGTCCAACGCCAAATATCTCTATTACGGTGGATTGGTTCCTCCACAATACGACCTATGAATGGCGTGTACGATCCAATTGTGCCAATGGCGAATACAGTAACTGGTCTCCCCCGGTGACCTTCACAACTTTAGGATGGGGCAATTGCGACGCTCCTGCTTGGCTTTTTACCAATAACATTACTTATAATTCAGCTAATCTGGATTGGGAACCGGCTAGTGGCGCCGAAAGTTATTCGCTTCAATATCGAGTAATTGGTGGAGGCTCATGGATCTATGTGCCTGGAGGACCCTGGACAGAAACTTGGCATACACTGACAGGTCTTCAGTCTGGAACTACCTACGAATGGCGCGTCAGAAGTAATTGCGCCAACTCGATGTACAGTGAATGGTCTTATGCAGCCAGTTTTACAACTTTAGGTGGAGGCTATTGCGGCACACCGGGCTGGCTTTTCACAAATAATATAACAAACAATTCAGCCAATTTGGATTGGGATCCCGTCAGTGGTGCCCAAAGTTATTCGCTTCAATATCGACAAGTCAATGGAGGCTCATGGATCAATGTGCCCGGCGGTCCATGGACAGAAACATGGCACATACTTACGGGCCTTCAGGCCGGGACCACCTACGAATGGCGTGTCAGAAGCAATTGCGCCAATTGGGAGTACAGTGCCTGGTCTTACCCAGCCGTTTTTACAACTTTAGGATGGGGCTATTGCGACGCTCCTGCCTGGTTGTACACAAATAATGTAACGTATAATTCAGCCACACTGGATTGGGATCCCGTCAGTAGCGCTCAAAGTTATTCGCTTCAATATCGAGTAATTGGTGGAGGCTCATGGATCGATGTACCCGGAGGACCCTGGACAGAAACATGGCATACATTGACAGGACTTCAGCCTGGTACAACCTACGAATGGCGTGTCAGAAGCAACTGCCCTAACTGGGAGTACAGTGCTTGGTCTTACCCTGCCAGTTTTACAACGCTATATCATAGTTGTTATGCGCCAACTTGGCTATATACTACCAACATCACCAATTCATCAGCCCAACTTAATTGGGACTATGTCAGCGGTGCTCAAAATTATACAATTCAACTTCGAGTTTGGGGAGGCAGTTGGTATGATTTACCAGGTGGCCCTTTTAATGGTAACTGGCATACGGCCACAGGTCTTCAACCATCTACAACGTATGAATGGCGTATCAGATCAAATTGTTCCTATTGGAATTATAGTGTATGGTCATATCCGCAAACTTTTACAACCGGAGGAGGATATTGCTCTGTTCCGACCTGGCCATCTACCTGGGACATTGCCCAAAATTCAGCAACTTTTAGCTGGTCACATGTATCAGGGGCTTATAACTATGTCGTTCAGATACGTCAGGACAATGGGGATTGGTACGAAGTATCAGGGAGTCCGACCAATGCGACCTGGTTGACCGTTTGGGGCCTTAATTCCTGCACATCCTATCAATGGCGTGTCAAAGCACATTGTGGCAATTGGCAGTACAGCAATTGGACGCAACCGGTTTACTTTACGACAACCTGTACATACTATTGTCATGCCCCAAGTTGGTTATACACAAACAATATAACAGAGACTTCTGCGACCCTTGATTGGGATCCGGTCTATGGTGCGATGAGTTATTCCGTGCAGATCAGAGTCGCTGGTGGCAATTGGGAATATGTGCCGGGCGGACCATTTACCGAAACATGGACATCTGTTTCCTGGTTGTTGCCTATGACAAATTATGAATGGCGCGTAAGGGCCAATTGCAATAATTGGACTTATAGCGACTGGTCTTATCCCGCTCATTTTAAAACACTTGGAAACAGCTGTCACAGGCCATCTCATTTATTTACGCTTAATATCACTTCTTATACGGCAACCTTAGATTGGTCATCTGTTTTTGGTGCATGGAGTTATGCCGTACAAATCCGCGAAATAAATGGTCCATGGACAAATGTACCGGGAAGTCCTTTTACTGAGACTCAGGCCGAGGTGACTGACTTGACACCGGGTACCACTTACCAGTGGCGTGTCAAAACCAACTGCGAAAATGATAATTACAGTTTGTGGACAAAACCGGCCACATTCAAAACGCCTCCTATTCCGACGTGTGATGCTCCATATTGGTTGCTGACAAATAATATCACTGAATCTTCCGGCAATCTTGACTGGTCACCGATCTATGGAGCGGCTAGCTATTCGATGCAATGGCGTCAACCGGGAGGAGATTGGATTGATATTCCTGCAGGTGTTTGGACCGAAACATGGTATACACTCACCGGATTACTACCGGGAACAGATTATGAATGGCGTGTGCGTACGCATTGCCTCAATTCATTAGTTAGTGAATGGTCTACCCACGCAGCCTTTACCACGGATGGTCCATCCTGTGCAGTTCCTGAAGGAGCATTTTCTTTTGATGTGACGGATACAACTGCTACGGTAAGTTGGTTGGCTGTTCCATATGGCGAGAGTTATATGGTGCAGGTGAGAGTTCCTTATGGTGTTTGGATTACAGTAGAAGGCGGACCATTTACAGAGACAGAAGTGATTATCGGTGATTTAATTCCGGGCACTTATTATGAATGGAGAGTACGGGCCAATTGTATCAATGGAGATCATAGTGATTGGACAGCACTTGGCAATTTTACGACCACAGGTACTCAGGAAGGGGGAAGTGACGAATGTGATGACGCCACTATTTTAACGGTAAATAGTAGTTGCCAACAAGTAGCTTCATCAAATGTTGGGTCTACTGAAAGTTCCCCGGAACCGATGGGTTGGTGTGCATCCAATAAATACAAAGATGTATGGTTTAGGTTCGAAATGCCTAATGTGGCAGATCCTATTGTAACGATCCGTACGATTGCCGGAACACTCACAGATGGAATCATGGAATTATACAGAGGATCAGATTGCAATTCATTGGAATATATATTCTGCGAGGATGACAATTCATTGGCCAATGGTTCGACGATGCCGGTGCTCACCATCACCGGAAATGCAAATGAAACCATTTGGGTTAGAGTGTGGGGTTATGCAGGTACGACGGGTAGCTTTGGTATTTGTGTGTTTGATTACGAGTCGAGCAACTATGCAGCTCCTGTCGAAAGTATATCTGTCACAGATGGGGAGATAATTAATTTCATTAAAACTGAAATAGCTTCTGATCCATTGGTTGATTTATCTACAGGTTTACATATCAGTCCTAATCCTGCTCGTGATATTCTAAACGTGACCTATCATCAGACAGAACAAACAGAAGTTCGTAGGTTGGTGATTCGTGACATGTCCGGCAAAGTTGTGTTTACTGAAGAATACAACATGACAGGTTTGAAAGAATTTACAACACAGGTTAATGTTTCAGGCTTTACACCGGAGATGTATTTGTTGCAGGTCATTACAACTAAAGGAATCCTTACGGAAAAAGTCGTGATCGCCCGTTGATGGTTGAAGAGAAATAAGTTTCAATGGAGACCCTGTACGCCAATAGAAATGGTAGTACAGGGTCTTTATAGTTAGAGTAGGGAGTTCGTCTTGTAATTTAAACCGGATATTTGCTTTTCCAGAAAGGAGTAGTGATCAATTCACGTGCTTTGAATTTGATGCCTTTTGGTCAATGGTTGGCTATTCAAATCAAAATGTCTGCATGTTACCAATGATGAAGCATTTTTCTTCTTAGGAGGATAGGATCTCCACTTCATGGCGACATAAGCCCATTTTTACTAAACCTTTCATCCCAAAACATGTTAAATTGCGGCAGATTTTAAATATTAAACACACACCAAAATGACACCAATAAAACATTTCTTTTCAGCTACTTTGCTTGTTTTCAGCCTGATGGCGTTCACACAGACGGCATTTGGCCAATTATTACCTACCAGATATGCAACGCTGGAGTTATTTACTAACACACCTTGTCCGATATGTGGATCTCAGAATCCGGGGTTATTTAATCGTTTGACAAATTATGAAGGACAATATCATCTCGTGAGTTTTTATCCCGGTAAGCCCTATTCAAGTTGTATTTATTATCAGTCTAATACCTCAGAAAATACTGCCCGTTACCAACACTATACCGGGGAGATTTTTGGTTCGCCGACGGTGGCTTTAAATGGCATTGATTTTAAAAATTCAAGTGGAGTGACCAATGCGGTACTTGACAATCTGACCGGTGGAGAATCGTGGTTGGAAGTTCATGTGGAAGAGACCGATGGAGCCACAAGAACAGTTGATATTGATTTAGAAGATCATGTGGGCGGTTCGCTCGGAACTGGAAAGCTTGTCGCGGTTGTTGTCGAGAAATTAGTAATGTACAATGCTCCTAATGGAGAGACGAAGCATCACAATGTTTTTCGTCAGTTTTTAGGACCTGTCAATGGAGAAGAGGTGGATATGAGTTCAGGGACAGTTTCCAAAACGTATGAGTATACCCTTGATGCATCCTGGCAGGCGGATCAGGTCTATGTTATTGCTTGGTTGGAAGATTCTGCGTCAGAGGAGATATACAATAGCGGAACAAAGTTTGATGAGGATTTCAGTACATCCATTTTTACACCTGTTGCGGTTCAATCGTTATCTATTTATCCTAATCCGGCCACTACGGAAGTTTATTTAAGGATACCGCAGGGCGTGTCGAATGCAGAAATTCTCCTTCTGGATTATCAGGGGCGCGTGCTTCAATCCATTCAAGCGAATACGAATTCAGATGTCAGAATTTCTACTGATAAATTTTCGGCTGGCAGATATATCGTCCAACTTAAATCAGGTGATGTTACTTACGTTGGGTCGTTTGAGTTGGTGAAGTAGGGGAGGGATTATTGTGGGGTGTTTAAACATGGTTCAGCTTGTTGCATTGAGCATACACCCGCTAAACAAATAACTAACTTTGTGGTTATTATGCGACTAGGACTTCTATGACATTAGGTCGGTGTCAGGTTCCTGTTAAAAATTGATAAAAAAGAAAGCAATGATGCAATACCGTTTTATTTTTATTTTCCTTTTAGGGATGCTTAGTCTGCAAGCTTGTAATGACCAAGCTACCAAGGAAAAAGACGCTCCCGCAGTGACGACGACAACCAATTCGACTCCAGCGCCTGCTGTTGTACCTCCGCCAACAGTATATGCTTCGGACAAAGAAGGATGGCTCGTGGATCTGGATAGTGCCTATGCTCAATCATTTAAAGAGAACAAACCTATTCTGGCCAATTTTACCGGCAGTGACTGGTGCGGTTGGTGTAAAAAACTGGATGCTGATGTTTTTAATACACCGAAATTCAAAGCCTGGGCAGAGAAAAATGTTGTGTTGTTGGAATTAGATTACCCAAGACGGAAACAACTCCCGCAAAAAAACACTGAACAGAATGCCGCTATGGCTCAATCGCTGAACATTGCTGGTTTTCCAACCATTTGGATGCTTAGTGTGACCCGCGAGGAAGAAAACAATCGATTCAAAGTAAATCCAATCGGCAAGACTGGATATGCCAAAACACCAGAGGAGTTTATTGGTGTGTTGGATAACTATATACGACTGAGTAAAGGAAAGAAATAGGCGTTCGAACTACCGATCATTCAATGTCGGAGTGATCGGTTCGTCATCAACAACTTTATCCAATCCAAAAACTTTTTAGTTTTTGGAATATCGTTTTCCCTGAAAATGCCAGTTTTGCTTACCTACAAATTGTGAACGTGCACAGTATGAAGAAGGTATTTATATGGATGCTGTATCAGATGCACGAATCAAATTAGAGTAAAGAGGATTTGTCCCCAATCATGCCATCATGATGCTTCCCATAGTCGCAATAGTGGTATGTCTTGTTATTGTTGCATTATTTCATTAAGTTCTTCCAAGTCAGAGCAATGGACCAAATCCCAAGTCTCTTTTCCATCGGGTTTTAGCAAAAACCGGGAATAATCCAATCACCAAATGCCAGGGAGATCACTTTAGCTGTTTTGAATTCTCTGTTCTAATCTAAGAAGTGTGAATTCTGTAACACTTTAGAAACATAATGTAACGTATTTGGTTATTATACTAAGGACATTTGCATTGCATCTTTCAGAATCGTAAAAACGATAGAAGAATATCAAAATGAGAGGGGAAATTCAAATGAAATTATTCAGGTCAATTTTCTTGAATCAACGGGGATTGATTTGTTCTTGCATATCACCGATTTGAAAATGTAAATCAGTTAACATTTTAAAACATAAATCATGAGCAAAGGTAAAGTAGTATTAGGCGCATTAGCAGGACTTGCCGTAGGAGCAATTGCAGGAATTTTATTTGCCCCAAAAAAAGGGTCTAAAACACGCAAACAGATCATGGACAAAGGCGAAGATTTTGTGGACGAGCTAAAAACAAAATTTGATGAAGTCTATGACACGCTTTCAGCAAAACTAGAGACTACCATGAAAAAAGCCCAGGAATTAGCACACAATGGTAAAGCGAAATATGAGGAGGCTAAAAAAGATATTAAGATTGCTGCCTCGGACAGTAAGCACTCAGCATAATTATTAGCGAATTCAGTTAATAGTCACCTTAAAACCAAAGTGCTTTGGCTGATAATGAAACAACCATAGAAGCTCTTATTGAGCGGGCGGAGGCATATAGCACTTCAACCATTGAATTAGTTAAGCTAAGCACGGTAGCAAAATCCGCGGACATTGTGTCCTCGCTGGTTACAAAACTGGCTGTTTTTTTGACTATTGCTATGGCGCTGCTCATTCTTAGCATTGGCCTTTCTTTATGGATTGGGGATATGCTGGGAGCGGCTTTCTATGGCTTTTTTATTATCGGCGGTTTCTATGTCTTGCTTACTATTCTGTTGTTTGTTTTCGGCCACCGGTGGATTAAAATTCCGGTCAGTAATGCTGTCATAAAACAGATGTTAAAACCATAAATGTTTTTATATGAGGATGGAAACGGAAGCTTTGAATGACGCCATTCTTGAATTGCAGGAAAGACGCACCAAAGAATTTATATTGCTGAAAGAGCAGATGCAGGAGACGTATGAAAGCTTAAAGCCGATCAACCTCATCAAAAGCACCGTTCAGGAATTTTCCGCGTCGCCCGAATTAAAAATGAATATTGTAGGCAATACACTTGGCATAGGAATAGGCTTTCTCGCCAAAAAGTTGTGGGTGGGTAATTCCAACAGTTCGTTTAAAAGACTTATCGGAACCGTGATACAATTCGGTGTAGCAAATGTTGTTTCAAAACATTCCGACACCATTATCGCGACAGGGGAAAAACTCATTGAACATTTAGTGGAATTTAGAAATGAATCAAAAAAGGAAATCACCTAGTATTGGCAGTTTCTGTTGAGAATTGGTTTTCAAGATTGAGTTTCGATCAATGCAATACCATCATTGCTTTCCCTGGGCGCTCATTGGGCTGATAGAAAACGGTATTGGTCTCCGGATCAATCGTCCTGACTTCAGCCTGAATGAAATCACTACCTTATGCGCTAAAAATAACATAAGGTTATTGGATAACTTATTATCTATTGGATTACGCTTCAATAATTTTTTTCTTTTCCTGATATTCTTCATTATTGATTTGTCCTAAAGCAAGACGCTTTTTAAGGATGTCCAGGGGCGTGTCTTTTTTTGATCTTTGCCCGGGAATGTTGTAAGGTGTGGCGAATATCCAAAGAAGCAGGATCCCCCAAACAAACCACCAAATGGAGTGCATGCCTCCCAAGTGGTAATTTTCATAATGCATCAACTTTTTACTATTTTAAGTGCGAACGTAAAAACCAGACCTGTTTTTCGCGGTTTTCTTAAGGCAGGGTATGATTTATTATTGCCTAAATCTTCTTAACAATTTAATTTTAGCGATTCGTCATACGATCAAGTATTGTCTTTAATGAAGCTTGTCACTTCTCAATAGCTCCTGAAACGGCCAGTTCGACAGTATCTGCCTGATTCGTAATCGCTATAGGTTGCTTGCCTTCCAGCCGGGCTTCCAGTAAACACAGGACATCATTGATGCCGTCCTTTTCCCCATTTTCATCTGCCAGATGAACTTCTATTCTTGTAATATGAGATTGATATCTTTTTAAGCCTTCCTCGATTAGGGGCGTGAAGTATTCTTCATGTCCTTCGTCGCCACTAATAGTCTTGTCTGTATTAAATTGAATTTTCAGCGCTCCATTTATTTGTTATGAATTATTCTTATCCCTTGTCCTCTTCCAGGTCATTATGGGCATCGCCTCCTAAACTGTAATAGTTATTCTCTTCATCCTCACTACCGATGTCTTCCTGCTGATCATCCAATTCTGACCCAGGAACATCCAGATCATCACCAGACATATCCTCCTTGAAATCTTTTTCATTCAAAGATCCTCCCTCTACATTTGGCGTTTTGGTTTTTGAAAGATCCGATGGATTTACATCGGATGTATTCTTCCCTTTCTTATAGATATCTTCCGAAGGCGGATAGAGTGGATATCCCGAAACCTTAGACTTATCTGTTTTGTTTTTTCCTTCCTGAATCGAATGTGTTTTCATATACTTATTTAATATCTCGTCCAAAGAATTATAGTATTCTTTTAAATCTTTACGATGTATTTCATCGTCATCTTTAGCTGAAACTTTCGAAGGTATTTCCTTTATGTATTTCGATAACTCAGGATATTCCTGATGTATTTTCATGGTGATCTTAATGATCTCCTGTTCCCATTCTATGGCTGTTTTCATTTTTTGATTGCTTTAGGGTGATTAATTTTATCAATGGACAATGGCTTTGTGCAGAAGAACCAATCATAACAGGTAACGTCTGAGGATTTGGTTTCCATCCGTTCTTTAGCCACGCCACAAGAACCTGCTGTGGGAACAATTACATCATCGCCGGGCATCCAGTTGGCAGGTGTTGCAATGTCATAGGCATCAGCAGTTTGCAAGGCTATAATGACCCGTTTTATCTCTTCAAAATTTCTCCCCAGGGAAAGCGGGTAGTATATGATAGCTCTGATCATTCCTTTTGGATCGATAAAAAAGACTGCCCTCACTGCTTTGGTCGTACTTTCTCCAGGTTGTAACATCCCATATTTTTTGGCTACCTCCATAGAGATGTCTTCTATCAAAGGGAAGGTAACTTCTATATTCTTCAGTCCGTTAAATTCAATTTTTTCCCTTATGGTTCGTAACCAGGCGATATGGCTGTATAGGCCATCAATAGACAGGCCCACTAATTGAGTGTTCAATGATGTAAAGTCTTTCTGCATACTGGCGAAAGTCATGAACTCTGAAGTACACACGGGTGTAAAATCAGCCGGGTGACTGAAGAGAATAATCCATTTGCCTTTGTAGTCCGCAGGGAAATTAATATTCCCTTGTGTTGTCACGGCATTAAAAGCTGGTGCAGCATCACCAATTCTAGGCATGCTGATTATTTCTCTTTCTTGATTTTGTTCTAGCATCTTTTTTGTTTTATGGATAAAATAATAAGCGCCACACGATTTAATACAGGTTATTTTAAAAGTAAGTGCGACAACCGCTCCGCTTGGATACACTAATTTGAAATGAAATGATTTTAACTGTATAGGCCATCTATTTAGCGGATATGGTTCCTGTGATGCCTTTTATTTTTTGGTTTGGGCACCTCTTTATAGGCTATCTTACCCGGACCCTCATAAACAAGACCCTTCATCGTTGTTTTAGTATTTGTAGGATTACTGCCCGACTGAACTTTTTTTTTCACTGAATCATGGAAATTGAAATAATTTGTACCTTTTGTTTTACGCTAAATGGCTAATTTGTAAAGATGGTTTAATGAACCTTGCTTGGCGTTACACAATCACGGCGTTTTGTTACACAATTCTCACATTAGTAATAGCCTTTTGTCAAAGAATTTCACTTGTAGCGTTGGGATATATTGCGCATAACGTCGAAAGGGTAAATTAGAAATCGGTTAATACCTAATTAGATCTGATTTTTGAGAAACCATTCTTTGTTGCCAGCGATTTCTCAACTCATCCAAACAGATCGGGAAATGAATATTATCCCCCACAATGATAAAAATCATGTCCGCTATATTGATTTTAGTTACTAATTTGTTTGCCGGCTGTTCTTATGGCCGAACGTTCTAAATTATCATTAGCTAAAAAAGAAAAAGGCCTTATCCTTTCAATTTATTCTGTTATTTGGATTCTCCTGCGTTCCAAATTGCGAAGACAACACTCGTTTTTTCATGCAAAACTGAAGTGGTGCAGATGCCAAATTCGGACATGCTCTATTCCTCAGCAAAATTGGATATACGAATAGAACCTTTGGTGCAGGGCAAACGCTTTTTATAAACCATGGAGAGCTGTAGATTATGAATCAGTAAAATAAAATCAATTAACTCCCGATTAAATTAATAGCTGGGCAACTACCAATTATGACTTTAAATCCAAAAGAACCGGATAACTATTTAGACAACCATTACATCCATCGAAGTAATTGGTTAAGAGCCGCGGTACTTGGCGCTAATGATGGAATTCTGTCCATTGCAAGTCTTGCGATTGGGGTTGCTGCGGCGAGTGATTTAAGAGAGCCGATAGTTTTAGCCTCGTTAGCCGGGTTAGTCGCCGGTGCATTATCTATGGCCGCCGGGGAATATGTTTCGGTAAGTTCTCAGACGGATGTGGAAAAAGCTGATATCGAACGGGAGAAGGAAGAACTCAACCAAATGCCTGAAATTGAACTACAGCGTCTTGCAGAGATTTATGAAAAGAGAGGACTTCAAAAGGAAACTGCATTAACTGTAGCAAAAGAGCTTACGGCACAAGATGCTTTGGGTGCGCACATAAGAGACGAGTTAGGGATAAATGAAATAAGTCAGGCGAGACCCATACAGGCAGCTATTGCTTCTGGAGCAGCTTTTACTGTAGGTGGCTTGCTTCCTTTCTTAGTCGCACTGTTTCTCCCTTTAAAAAGTATGGAATATTCTCTATATGGTTTTGCGCTTTTCTTCCTTATAGTTTTGGGTGTCTTAGCGGCTAAAACAGGTGGATCAAATATTGGGAAAGCGATTATACGAATTTCATTTTGGGGAACAGTGGCCATGGGGTTGACGGCTTTAGTTGGCTATCTGTTCAATGTGCATGTTGGATAACATAAAATATAATTACCTAAATCAGTAGCTTCTGGTTTGCCTACTTATAGATTTGTTTGTGTTGTTTTCCTAAGCTTCCGGAAAAAAGGAATGTGAGAACGCTAAACAACAGTTCCTGTTGTCCCCCGCCAAAGCCGGCATCTCCTCTTTCAGTAAAATGTGTGAATTGTACAACTTCTTTTAAGAAATGTATAATTTATTTCATTTGGATAACGATAACTTTGTGTCAATAATGGTTAGTTCTTTAGAATTTTTTGATTGGAGGTGCATTACCTGCCACAGAAAAAGTTTTCAGAAGAATGTTGTGTCGCTGTCAAAAGGCACTATTCTAAAATTTGTAAAATGAACATGGTATCAGCAATAGCAAAAAAAGGATTTTGAATTACCCCTTACTATTGTCAAATTATCAAAATAGAATTTAACTAACTATATGAAAAATACTTATTTCTTTCCCCTGCTGATGATCTTTTCAATGATCGCCATGCCCGCCTGTAATACCAGCAGGCAAACCAAAGGCGCCGTCATAGGGGCTGCTGCTGGTGGAGCCGCCGGTGCATTGATTGCCAAGAATAATAGAGCTTTAGGTATTATCATAGGCGCTGCCGTCGGTGGTATTGGAGGAGGATTGATAGGAAATTATATGGACAGACAAGCTGCAAAAATTGAACAAGACCTGGAAGGGGCAAAAGTGGAAAGAGTAGGCGAAGGCATCCTGATAACTTTTGACTCCGGCATTTTGTTTGATGTCGACTCCTATGCCCTTAAAACAGAGACCAAAAACAATCTGAACAATCTCTCCGGTATATTGAATAAATATGATGATACCGATGTGCTCGTGCTTGGCCATACAGACAACACAGGGACAGATAACTACAATAAAACTTTGTCCAAACAAAGGGCCTCCTCCGTTGACCGTTATTTGATTACACGCAATGTGGCAGGTTCAAGATTGACCACCGAAGGATATGGCGAAACAGATCCACTTGCGGATAATGATACTTCGGCCGGTCGACAAATCAACCGAAGGGTCGAGATAGTCATTGTCGCCAACAAAAAACTACAGCGCGCGGCAAAACGTGGCGATCAACTTCCCGGATAACTAAATAAATGATATCATTATAAAAAACTCAATAGCGCTCATATTATTTCTTGCTGCTCTTGTCTTTGGTTTCCTTGGCTATGACTAGATGCAAAATAGAAAGGAAGGACTTAAAATCGGTGATTTAGAAACTTCTGTCACTGATAAGTCTAAAACAAATGAAGAATACTTTTTTTTCGGATTGTGCGCAATCTGTTTCATCGGGAGTGTGGTAGCAACGGTGAAAAGGCGTAAATAACTTTTTCGAAATGGCGGCCAATCGAATGCCCGATAATCTAGGCGATCTTACACAAGTCGTCAACTAACGGCATTTTCAATGGACCGCCATTTCGGACAATCCGGGACATTAGTAGTATATATAAAGAATCGCACCGGTATTTAAGTATAAGTATTTTTTGTCTTTACTTGTCATGAGCATCATTTCAATGGTTAACTTTTCAATTATATCAAAATGAAAAAATTGTCTGTTATAACAAAATCCATTTTCTTGGGATCATCACTTGCCGTTATGCTGGTGCTCTCATCGTGTGCCCAAAAAATGAACTTTGTCAGCTCAAGTGTTGTGCCGGCAGCAGAGGGATCGGTAAAAATTAGAAAAGATAATAATAAAAATCACACCCTTCAGGTAAGTGTTGCTCATCTGGCCCCTTCAGATCAATTGTCACCCCCACAAAATACATACGTAGTCTGGATGGTATCGGAAAGAAACGGAACCCACAACATTGGACAGTTGAAAAGTTCAGGGGGGCTGTTTTCCAAGACTTTAAAAGCCTCATTAAAAACTATAACGCCTTTTAATCCAACCAGCTTTTTCATTACATCAGAGCCAAATGGAAATGTCGACTATCCCGGGTATCCTATCATCCTTTCTACACAATAATCAAGGATGACCTTTGTTGTAGTAGGTGCCTTCAAAGACAAATGGAATTTTCCCAAATCGTTCTCCCTGTGGAATTTCCTATAACTCAACAACCCAGGGAAGAGTTGTTTTATGCTTTCTAAGTCATCTCAGGTCACACCAAGGTTCGCCAAAGACACACAAAGTTTTGCTTCGTAAATGGGCTAATGCATCTGATCTATTTGCTGAATGACGTTTTCCCCTCTCAGGCCCGCTGATCATCTACCTGTTGGAAAGACAAATTGCTCACGATCCGCCTTTGATTTGAATTAGCGTTATGGCATGAAGAGCCGGTAGGTTTAACTCAAATATCTATAAGTATATCCCCTCAGCTATACAAATATGCCAGTTTATTCTGAACAAAAGAAAGAAGGTTTCTCCTCCAATATAAATTTTCTTCGTACTTTAGGTATACGTTTCCACTTTGAGCGAGACTTATAGATTATGACAAATCAACTGCGCAATTAGAGCGAAAGACCAAATTCCTAAATTTAACAAATGAAGTTATTTATCAAATACATGGTTTCAATTCGTTGTAAAATGATTGTGAAGTCTGAACTAAACAAACTCGGACTGGATTATGGCATTGTGGAATTAGGAGAGGTAGAGGTTAAAGATGTTATTACGACAGAACAACGAGAATATTTGAAAACTGCCTTGCTTAAATCAGGACTCGAATTAATGGATGACAAAAAAGCGATTCTTATAGAAAAAATTAAAGTTGTCATTGTTGAATTAGTTCATTACTCTGATGAGGCTCCAAAAGAGACCTTTTCTGAATTACTCCCAAAGAAGCTCCATTATGATTATACTTATCTGGCTAATCTGTTCTCAGAAGTGACAGGCATTTCTATTTCCCAATACATTATAGCCCATAAAATAGAACGCGTTAAGGAGCTGCTCTTATACGACGAACTTAATCTCACACAAATATCCTATTTGTTAAATTATAGCAGTGTTGCCCATTTATCCAATCAGTTTAAAAAAGTCACTGGACTCACCCCGACCTATTTTAAAAAGCTTAAGCAGAAAAGAAGGCAGTCACTTGACAATGTGTGAATAATGTAACTTAATTTCCCAATTGTATAACGTTTATTTTGATATTGTCTTGATCTTTGCTTTGTGATAATGTATTCACACAGAAAGGATAAATAATGAAAAAACTAACTTTAAGTTTACTGGCATTATGCATGATAGCGACTTTGTTTCCAACGCACTTGAAAGCCGCGAATGAAACAAATACGATACCAATTTCTGCTCCAAAGCCGATTGAATCAAGAGAGGCAACGATCTTAATGAACCGATTAGAGGTCATTAAAGAAATGGATTTCAAATTGTTAAAGGGCACTGAGAAAAGGGAATTGCGCCAGGAAGTGCGCACCATCAAACGAAGTTTAAAAGCACAGAGTGAAGGTGTTTATCTTTCTGTTGGGGCGATCATTATCATAGCACTCTTACTTATTCTGCTACTATAAATTTCTTCAGGATATTAATTATCGTCCAATTTTCAGTTCATTTATTCTTTACAAATCAAAAATGTTAATATTATGAATAATCTTCTTTATATAATAGCTGTTTTTCTAATCATTGGTTGGTTAGTAGGCTTTATTGGTTATGGTGCTGGTGGCCTTATCCACGCACTACTGGTGATTGCTGTCATTGCAGTTGTGTTGCAAATCATCAGGGGAAGGCGAGTGGTGTAATCCATTTAGTTTTTGTCTGGATTTGAATGCCATGCCTTGGAATAATTCTTTTCCATCGCTATTTAAATATGCATTTCAGTTTAATTTGTACAACCGGATTATACACCAGGCACTTAATGTGTGCGCTTTACAAATGACAAAATAATTATTTGAATGTTGAGGGAATAAATAACAAGTTGAGATTGAGATGAAAAACAGGAATGAAAACAGTGAATTGGAAAAAGCCTCATCACATATTATTGTTGAAATAATAGAATATATTCCAAATGCCGTGGTAAGCAAAACGATCATACGTAGAACAACAGGAAACATCACTGTTTCCTCTTTTGGGGCAGGTGAAGAATTGGCTGAAAAAACTTCTCCGTTTGACAATTATATACAGATCATTGATGGCACGGCAGAAATTATCATCGATGATAAGAAATTCAATCTTAGGCTAGGGGATGGAATCATCATTCCGGCGCATACTAAGCATCGTATCAATGCCAATGAACAGTTCAAAATGATCTCTACTATTATTAAAAGTGGGTACGAAGATTAGCGGAGCTGAGGATTTGGTTTGTTAAAAAGTGAAGTTATTCAGGTGATAATAATTTGGATTCAACAACAGAAGAAATTTTCCTTTTTGTTAATATGAGGGAGTGTTGTGAATATCTTTCTTTTAAATCAACCTAGCGTATATTATTATCTCAAACAGCAAGTTCACGCTAATTAAGGTGGCGGCATTTGTTCGCATTGAAAAAAGTCATGAATGTGTACTATTCGGTTTTTCTAATTTAAGTTTATACTGCGGAGTAAATGTTTTACCACACTGGTTCAGTTCTCCAAATACAAGTCATCTGCATCACAGTTTCAGGTGCTGCTTGAATGATGTTGTATTTCTAGTGTGTAATAAGTCAAAATAAGTACGCAGAATTTTACCGAAAAGGAATAGGGCATATTAGGCTAAAATAATTTCTCTTTTCCATGCCTTTTCCCTTATGATTTCTCCAATGATTTTAAAGGTTAATATTTTTGTTTGTTGACAGGGCCATTTTTAAATTTGCCCATGATGAATCTTTATTTCAAAGGACAAAAGCCTTTTTTTAATTGTGTTTTATGTATCTTCATAAATATAAAATCTTCCTTCCATGAGACCTGCCCAATTCTACATCCTTTTGTTATTCTTGCTTCTTCATAGCGCACTTCAGGCGCAATATGTTAAAGTCAATCCACCGGTCAATGCAATCAATCGTGTCGAAAATGCTGCCCTCAAATCAACTTTGCAACATACCCCACTGAGCCTGGATTTGCCGGCAGGTGGTTTTCCTGATCAGATACATCATCTACCTATTCATCAAACGATTCCATTTATCACCACACCGGAAGTTCGCGCGATCAAAGCTGAAAAACTTTTACACAAAGAAGATACTGACAACAACCTCAACGATCCTACCCATACCACGCGCGCAGTGACCCCTGTGATCGATGCCAGTTTTGAAGCCAACGCTTCTGTGATGGAAACACCGTCGAGCAATAGTATCGCAGTCTCTGATGATGGCATTGTTGTTTCAGCCAATAGTGATGGCATCATTTATTTCAGCGAAAACGGAACGAATCTCTTTCAATCAACTTGGTCGGGTTTCTTCAACGACAATCAATTGACATCCTCGTTTTTTAGTCCTCGTGTGTTGTATGATCCCGTCGAGGAACGATTTATTCTGGTGACGCTGCATGGGAAAACTTCGTCAACATCGCGCGTAGTACTTTCTTTCTCTAAAACAAAAAATCCCGTGGATGGATGGAATGTGTACAAGCTTCCCGGCAACCCACTCGGTGATGGTAGTTGGTTTGATTTTCCATCAATCGGGATCTCCACGAATGAAGTTTATGTGTCGGGTAATCTAATAGAAGGAACAGATTTTAAACAAGCGGTTGTCTATCAGATCAACAAGACAGATGGGTATGTGGGAGCAATCCTAGACTGGCAGTTTTGGACAGATTTTTTCAATGGTCCGATTTCCATTACGCCGGCATCTTATGGACAAAATGGTGATTACGGTCCCGGTATATATTTGATCAGCAGTGCTGCGGTGGGTGATGATGATTATTGGTTTTGGGATCTAGATAATGATATTGATGGTAATCCTGAATTTATTGGATACATCGTTCCTTCCGATACGTACAGTCCTCCTGCTGATGCGCAGCAATCCGGAACCAGCGATTTGTTGGATACGGGCGATTCGCGAGTCACCAATGCATTTTATCTGGATGACATTATTCACTTTGTACATAACACGGATGTGGGTGGGGGCTTTAGTGGCATCAGTTATGGCCGTATGGGCATCTTCGGACAAAATTTAATGACGACCAATTTTGGCGAAGCAGGCGTAGCCGATCTGGCGCATCCCGGTGTGGCTTCGTTTGCAACCAGTGCTTCAGACCGTTCGGTCACGATATCATTTTTGCGCAGTGGAGCGGATATCTTTCCGGAGTTTCGCGTGGTCAATGTGGATCAAGGCATGTCATGGTCTTCATCTACGCTTGTGAAGGGTGGTGAGACATATGTCGATCGCGAGGGTGGTGTGGAACGTTGGGGATATTATACAGGTATCGCGCGGCGGCATAACAGTCCTGATCCGCGGACATGGTCTGCAGGATCCGTTGGTGCAAATATTTCCGGTCAGATTGATCATTCCTACAAAACATGGATAGGCGAGGTGACCAATGGAACTATGGTCAGTACAAGCAAGGTGGAGCGTTCGATTGATTTCAGCATCACTCCGAACCCTGTGCAAGATGAAATGGAAATAAACTTTTCCTTAACGAAAGTCACCCCGATCAAGATTGCACTCTTTAATGCTCAGGGTCAATTAGTGAAAACATTATACAGCGGTACACCGATGATTGGTGTGCACAAGCAATTATTTCATTTAGGTGGTTTGTTGCCTGGAGCGTATGTAGTAACGATTTCCTCTGCCAACAGCCGGCCAGTCAGTGAGAAGATTTTGGTGGTGGAGTAGAGTAGGTGATATTAATTTCTGCAAGGTTGGAGATTTGATGGTGGAGTGTTAGAGGTACACTGGTGTTCTTTCAAAAAGCAATACACACTATAAATTTGATAGTTGCAGATAAGCGTTGTAAAAAGGGTACAAGCATTGAAATAGTTTTTTGATAGGACGCAAATGTTGGCTTTTTTCAGCCATTCAGCAATATGGTTTCTGACTCCGAATCCAAATACGACCTAAAGAGGTCTTAAAATAAAACAGGGGAAGCATTGTTTTTTTTAGAATTAAATTAATATCAAGATGAAAGTCAAACTTCTTTTAGCCGGCTTTTTTTGTCATGGTTGTAACGTCTTGTAACAAATCTTATGTTGATGGGATTTGGGATGAATATTATAGTGGTTGCAGTGTCAACTCATGGATGGAGTCTTATATAGAAGGATGCGGGGGAGGCGACAAAAGACATTTCAAGCCGATAGAACAGTTGGATATGACCATGTGGAGGAGGGCTAGAACCAGACTGGAAGTGTTCGCTGACAGCACAGCTACCTACACTTTGGTCAGCCCTGAGGATCCTCGATGGACCAGCGCTGATCAGTTGGCTTGGGGTACATGGGCATTTGATGCCGCTACCATGACCTTACTGATATTGGATGAGGATAGTCAAATTATCTCTAGTTTTCTTGTCAATACTGTCGGTAGAGATTTTCTTTATTTGACTTGCAATGAAGCAGGTCTCAATTCTCCTCCTAAATAGTGGATTCAGAATTATTGGCTTAGTGCTAAATCTTAAGCTTTCAAGCCACGCTCCACCTTTTCGGTTTTTAGTATTTGCATTGCGTTCGCCTTGTTTTCTATTTACGTGGTATCTGGAAACGGTTCAATTGGCCAGCTGATTCACTTTAGATTCGATCCGTATGTCGTAATCAGAAAACTCAGCAAATTATTACACCTGAGCCATGAGTGATAAAGTTCGCCAAGTCCAGATTTTTATATGACTTAGCAATTAAATATAGGGCGAACCAGAGAATATGTTTATTTTCAATATGCATTTGCCTATTTATTGTCAGTAAATTGTACCACAATGAAAATTTGGTTGCCTCCATTCTTCCTTTTATTTGGGCTAATGATTTGGGGGGCTTATCCTGTGACAGGACAGAACCTCGTGCCCAATCCCAATTTTGAAAATTATACCAGTTGTCCTACCAATATTTCACAACTAGATCTGGCGGTGCCCTGGGATACACCTACTATGGGTACGCCGGATTACTTTCATGTCTGCACCTCGAATATTGCCATAGATGTGCCGACCAACTATGGTGGCGGTGGATATCAGATGGCACTTACCGGCAATGCATATGTTGGAAGTTTTTTTAGAGGCAGTAATAACTACAGGGAATACATTCAGGTAGAACTATTATCTCCACTTGAGGCGGGTGTTTGTTATCACATAGGTTTTTTTATGAACCTCATGAACCAGTATTGCGGGACCAACCAGGTAGGTATTTATATTTCTGCTGACGCCCCCACTTCTACAGGCTCCATGGTACTGCCGGTAGAGCCACAGATAGAGGGAAATGGAGGGTTTTATTCGGATACAGTAGCCTGGGTGGAAATTGATGGGGTCTTTCCGGCGTCAGGGGGAGAGCGATATATCACCATAGGGAATTTTAAGATGGACGCAGAGTCTCCTTTTGATCCCAGTTGCCCAAACCCACCTATCATTTCATTCTACTATATTGATAGTGTTTATGTTTTTGAAATAGGGCCTGTTGAAGAATTGCCCTTGGATCTCGGGCCGGAGGTAGAGACCTGCACCGAGTATGAAATAGATGGAGAATCCGGAGACGTGATGTACACCTGGAGCGATGGCTCCCATGGACACACCCTGATAGTCAACTCAACAGATTACTACGCGCTGACCATCACTTCAGGTTGTGCCGTTGGAATTGATTCGGTAGAAGTTATTTTCATTGGTTCCCCGGATGTGATGATTGATCCTGGCTTCGTTTCGATATGTGAAGGTGAAACGTATACAGTCACTTTGGATCCCAATGCCGGAGATTATCTGTGGAATGATGGTTCAACCGAAAGCCAATACGAAATCACGCAAGCCGGCATGTACAGTGTTACGCTTGACGATGGATGTGACCTTACGTGGGATAACATTACCATCGAAGTGATGCCGCTTCCACTTCCATTTGATCTTGGCGATGATGTCATTTTATGCGAAGGAGATGAATTTGAAATTTATCTTGATCCGGGTACGGACAATGTCATGTGGCAGGACGGTCAAACCGAATCAACTTATTTAATTTCGCAGCCGGGAATATACTCAGTAACTATTAGTAACGCTTGTGGTGAAGTAACCGATCAAATCGAGGTGATAGGAATGCAAGCACCTCAGGCAGATCTTGGTCCGGATACCTTGTTGTGGTGTGAAGGAGATGTTATCCACTATGATTTTGATCCCGCGATGGGTGATTTTTTGTGGAATGATGACAGTACCAATCCGAGCTACTTTATTTTTACATCCGGTGTTTATAGCCTTGCGATTACGAATATGTGTGGTGTTTCACAGGACACGGTTACAGTCTATGAAGCTTCATTACCTAACGTTGAGATTGGTGATACCCTTGAGCTTTGTAGTGCTGCATTTCCATATACCCTGTCATTGCAAGAAACATCACCTGGGATTGATATTCTGTGGTCCACCGGAGAGACGACTTCACAAATTGTGGTTTCCAATCCCGGCGAATATGCGGTGACAGTGTCTAATGATTGTTACATCGCCTCGGATACCGCTTACCTGAATGTTTTGGCTGCACCAGTCGTCAATCTTCCGGATGCGGAAGTGATATGTTTGGGGGATACCCTTTTGCTTGATCTAGGGGATCCTTCTTTAAACTACCTGTGGCAGGATGGATCTACGCTAACCTCTTATGAAGTTACAGCTCCCGGTTGGTATTACGTAACGGCCACAAATGCTTGTGAGGCTACTTATGATTCTGTAATAGTAACAAATTTTCCCAGCCTTATTCCACCTGATCTCGGGCCTGATATTACACTGTGTTCGGGTGAACAAGTGACACTCTCTACCGGAGTCGATAATGTTTCTTATCTATGGAATGATTTAAGTACATCAGATACTTTGTTGGTTACTTCCTCGGGCACCTATAGTGTGACCATAGAAGATCAATGTGCAACTGCATCAGATACTGTGGAGATATCTTTCAGTAGTTTGCCACCGGATGTTGATTTGCCATCGTCACTTTCTTTATGCGAGGGACAGAGTATTCTACTGGATGCAAATATTTCCGGGGTGAATTATTTGTGGAGCGATGGTACCACCAACTCTTCATTGAACATAACTATACCGGGAACATATAGTCTCACGGTAAGCAATAATTGTGGCTCCGATATGGATACAGTTGCCGTATTAGATGGCGGCACATATCCATCCATTGATCTGGGTGATGATATTCAGTTGTGTCCGGGGGAATCGCAAATAATTGCACCCGATTTTACGAATGCGGATAGCTGGATGTGGCAGAATGGATCAACCGATCCTGTTTTTGTTGTCGATGCTCCGGGTTCTATTAGTATCGAAGTCTCCAATGGATGTGGATCAGTTTACGACACGCTATTGGTAGCTATGTTAGCCGGCGTACCTCCTTTCAACCTGGGCAATGACACAGCATTATGTTCATCGGAATTATTGGTATTGGAAATAAATATTCCTGATGTATCCATTACCTGGTTTGATGGGTCGCATGGAGATCAGGTCACAGTAACCGGAGATGGAATGTATACGGCTGAAATTGTAAACGCATGTGGGCTCTCAACGGACACAATAGTCGTGGGGCTCTTACCTGATATTCCATCATTGTCATTGGGTCCGGATCAGGTCTTGTGTCCCGGTGAGATGATCACCTTCGCTCCGGGTATTCCTTCGGTTCAGTATGTTTGGCAGGATGGATCGACAGCTTCATCCTATACGACAACACAGGTCGGACTGGTCTGGCTCACGATATCAAATGCATGTGGTAGTGCAACAGATTCGTTGGTCATTACAGAGAGTACGGATGGTCCGCAATTGGATCTCGGGCCTGATCTGGTAGCTTGTCATGGAGATGTGGTGACTATTCAGGCAGGTGTTGCCGGTGTGGCTTACATGTGGCAGGATGGATCTACGAATTCATTTTTCCAAACGGCCATGTCGGGTGAATATAGTTTACACATTTCCAATGCTTGTGGAGAAGATATGGATACTGTTGCGGTTCAATTTAATGCACCCCCCGCACCATTTTCACTTGGTCCTGACACAGTAATTTGTGCGGGCGAATCAATTGTCTTGAATGCACCTGTTACCATGGATCAACTGCTATGGCAGGATGGGAGTCAGGGATCAAGTATCGTGGCGAATGCCGAACAA
>JBBKXT010000303.1:0-15786 GCA_037969625.1 Saprospiraceae bacterium | reverse complement strand
GCAGGATTTGGGTATAAGGTGATGGAAGCAGTTCCAGGTGATCGTGTGGCTAACTGCTCATCCGGTGGCGGGTTAAACAATATAATCACACTATCACATCCGGTGGTGTCGAAATAATAGATGGGATTAGGGTTAAAGTCTAAGTACATATAGTTGAATAAAATGCTACTTCCAGAAATGACAATTCGCCAGCATTCTGTATTTGTAGAGTCGAAAGACCATGAAATATCAGGTATTCCGCAAGTGTCAAAAATGGCCAAAAAAGAATCCAATTCAGCAACAAGCATATTAATGAACACGGAATCATCCGCCATGCATTGAAGCTGAGTAGTTCCTAGCATCAAAGTGTCATTGGTATAAGTAATTATTCCATCAAAACGATCTGTTCCTATTTCAACGAACTGTTCTGTACATATACCACAATCACATACCAAAGAATCAATCAGGCCCAATGGATCACAACAAGCAGAGTACAATATTTTTGCAATAAACACATAGGACATTCCCGATGAAAGTGTATCTCCTTCTGTATACGGAATTTCAGGATCCCCATCTATACTCACACTCCATATGATGGTATCTATTGGTCCGGTATGTTCGCCATATTCTAAATAAGCTAACGCCACGCAGTTATCCAGCGAATCAATGATCAATTCAGGCTCATCACACCCCGGTACATAAATCGTCACTTCAGAATAATCACTACATGCTCCTGCCATGGAAGGGGTATAGAACCCAAACGTATAACACCCTGGTTCTTCGAATCCGGATAGCTCGGGCCAAGCCCCCAGCAGATCACCGGGCGCCCACAAATCAGACATCCCAAACCACTCAAAAACTGCTGAGTCCTGGTTGAAACAAGATGTATCCATGAGCGCACAACAGGTAGAGTCAAACCCAATAAAGTAGTAGAGTCCTGTATCTATTAAAAACATCTGATCCCCGATAAGCGAGTCAGCATAAAGCGAATCAAGTGAGTGAATATACAGGCTGTCATGCAGTACGTACAGGTTGATAGAATCTCTCATGCAAATCGTATCAATCACATCAATTCCTGCATTTTGTGGATATCCTAATGCCATATAGACCGAGTCAAAAGGAACCACGATCAACGAATCAAAAAGATCCACATCACAACCATGAGTGGTCAGCCAGTCAACCACATCTTCCATGGACGGTTCATCCAGATCCTCCTCCAGAAAATATCCCAATGGATTTTGGAATCCACAATTCATGATACAGTGATTATACAATGTATCGTATAACTCCTGCCAACTTCCATCACTACAGGTCTCAAAAATTATATTGGCAATCATTTCAGCCTGACCCATGCATACATCCGTACACAGCGCAACTATACCATCATTGCCAAACTCAACAGCGTCATCCACATCAGCTATATCAGTATACTCTTCCGGTATCTCCATACATGCTGTACAATCTTCTGTAGTAGTGCCCACACAAGCGACATCATCCACAAATTCCTGTTTCAGACCACTGTACAAACTGATATAGGTTTCCCATTTATCCGCATCACTTGAACCACTGAGTATGCAATTAATAAAACTTACAAGATCTAAAGGATTAGGTGTAGGGCAGCCATCGGGATTGTTTCCATTATCAGTACCGTATTCGTCTATGGCGGTCTCCATAGAAGTCATGAGTCCTGCTCCCGGCCCTCCGGATTGAAAGAAAGGATCCTCTCCCACGATAAAGGTTGGATCTGAAGAAACATCACTCCAACTGTACAAAAAAGGTAGCTTATAGTCGAATTCCCTGCTATCAGCCATGGACAAACAGAATGCATAACAACAATCATAATCAGGATGAATAGTAGCCAGTGTGTCTGCCCAGCTATCCTCCCAGATCAAATCACTCACTAAGATTTCATGCATTTCCATTCCGGGCACTTCTTCGCCATCCACAATAAAGGTGAGTTGGCTTAAAGCAGAAGGAGTTTCATTCCAGGTAGAATACAGGCAACCGCCCTCGCTCAGTTGATAAATCATCTGCGTGTGTATAGCGTCACACACTACCAGGGATCCTTCCGTATAGGTACTATCCAGACACTCCCGAAACACACATGCGGCAATGGAATCCTCAAGCTCCTGGCCCTCCAGAAAAGGATATATTGCAAGGAGCGTATCTCTGCAAAACTGGTCACATGACTGAATGCACTCTGTAGTGTCAACTGCAGCCAGGTACTGTTCGATAAAATAGTTAGAGTCAGGCAATATCAATTTTAGCTCTTCCATCCATTCCTCAATGGAGAGCGGAATGATGCTGAGTGATTTGGTGACCGTATAGAGTCCAATCGAATCAAAGGTGAGAGTAAAACACGGGACAGAGTCAATAAAAGTGGGGTTTGTGCAAAGATCTTCTCCTGAAAAAATAACTGTGTCTGCTGGCAAAGCCACATCATTCCCGCAGGGATCAGAAATTTTAAACACCAGCATGTAGCTGCAGCTTTGACAAATTGTAGATTCATGCTCAACGTTTATTCCCGTAAGTGAATAACAGAAGAAATAATCCGTACCTTCTACTTCATTAAACAAGGTGGTGGTCACGGTACTCACTCCTGCTGCAGTATCAACGACACCGTTTTCTATTAAGTTTTCAGTTATGGTAAATCCTACTTCACTCTCCAGTGCCTGAACATTTGATGGACTATTACCTGCCAGTGCGGTAGCAATGGTGTTACCGGCTATGTCAACATACGATACTGACAACTGCCCGTTAGGATCTTTTACAATATTACGCCTGTAATATCTTGCCAGGCCCACATTTTTACCAAAGAGCCTTCTAAGCTGCGTTTCAGACGGGTCATCATAGAAATACTCAGTATCATGTTCACCATTCAATTGATACAAAGCTCCTACTCCGCTTTGGGACTTGATGCGACCTGTACCATCGTTTAAATACTTCATCCTGGAATATGGAAAACCCTCCGCATCCGGAACATACTGCGTATGAACGCCGAGGTTTCCAATATTTGAAGAACTATAATAGAGACCGGCTCCGTTTAAAGTTCCAACGTCAGGAACTCCATTTAAATCTTCAAAATCCTCCGGTAACAATTCGTCCAGCATTGCCACAAATCCAAAAGAATTAGAAGAAAGATCAGGTGCAGGGAGTACTGAAATAACAGGTCTCCCTTCAAAATCATAATGCGTCGCAGATCTGATCACCATTGATTCTGAAGACAAATTTGTCACTGATTGCCTCTGTTTTAATCCATCATCAAAATAATCAACATTCTTTTTGAACTTTCCATCTTCAGCATAAGCAGTTGTTGACTGCCAATTGATGTCCGGTTGAAAATCAATGCCGCTGATAGACTCAGGCGCAGACCATTGCCCCACGACCTTATGAAAATCAGATTCAGGAGATGTTATTCCATTCCTCACATGTCTACCCGTTGGTCGGACGCGCACATACAGGGCGCCTTCCGGATATGTTGCCGTGAGCAAATAATAGTTTAGGCGTACTTCCACTCTTGCAGCATTCTTAAAAGAAGGGGAATCCGAAAAACCCGGATGCAAATCGTCCGTCTGAAATTCAAATTCTACCTGGTAGCTCTCTGCTCCAACCATATGATCCCACTCGATCAGAATATCATCTCCAACCTGTGTCAATTCGACAGCGGAGAGTTGGCTTGCCGGGTCTAAATAATCAAACCGGTTGGTTTCTATTCTTAATTCCAACCGAATATCATCAGGAACATTTCTGACAATGTTCAGATAATTGTTGGTTTCATTTTGCCAATTATCTTCTGTAGTAAAAATACCGGTCACCACAAGTTTGACATAGCCTTCAGCAAGATCGAAATGCTTATAGTCAAGATATATGGTGTTGGCTGGAAATCGCTGAATGGTATTTGATCCATTTGCGATAATATTACTTCCCTGATCCACAAGGTTATATTCTACCCTGAATCCCCATTCATCCCCGTCAATATCTGTAAGTAACTCACGTCCATAAATCAAGGTAACTACCGCTGTATAATTCTCACGTAACAATTCAGCACCAGGGCTTCCAGTTGGATCATTCTGACCCGCATTAGAAACAGACATGTGTCCGTTTGGAATGATATGTATGCGTCTCATGACAGAGACATGCTCTTCCGTTTGACCCAAAGCCAAACCCCAGCCAAACAGGATCAGTAAAGAAAAAATATGTTTAATTCTGTTGTCCATGGGATTCCATAAAGCTATCTATCGTAAATAATTCGTATTCTTTGTACCTTGAAGTAAGCTGCGGTTTATCATGCTCACCGAATGTTACATAATATTGAATGCGCATTTCGGGTCCCATTTCACAAGCAGATGAAAATCTAATAAATTCAAAAACGAAACCACCTCCCAGTTCCTCATCTGCATATTGAATAGCCTTTAGTATCCGATGATTTTTAACATCGATCCAAACTTCAACTTTATTTTCAACCTGATTACCCTGATAAAAACTATAATGCTTGACACCGTCTTTTTGATCAATTACTTTTGGTTCAGAAGCATTCTCCAGGAGTGAGGCTATAAGTATAATGGGATCTACCTTCTGCGTTTGATCAACATCCTCTAGATAGGCTATCGATTTTTCATCCTCACTTATCCCAATTTGCGTTGATCCATTAATGCAGTGAATCTGACCGTTACCCTTCAGGTAATAATAATCATCACATTTTTTCAGCACATAAATTTCACTATTCGAGGGGCTATTCATCAAATAATTTTTCCATTCCAGGACGAAGCTATTGGTCCTAGTATAGTGTGCTGCGACATCCTCCATCTCTTCAAAAAATGATTGGCCATGACCAGCAAGTAGATGGAACGTGCAAATGCAAGTGAGAAATAGTTTTATGTTTATATATCTCTTCATTAATTGGAATGCAAATGATTTCTGGACTCCTGAATTGTCATGATACCTCTTTCCGTTTCTTTACGAATCAGCACGAGCTTGCCATCATCCCCATAATGATAGAAGGTAGCAAAGTTGTTTTCATCTAATTCGGCGATCAACCTCAATTTGTTTGGATCATAGACATACGATTTGACTGCAGCATCTAACGGACTGAGGCGGATGTCATCGAAGTAAATATCAGGGCTTTCTGAAGTGTTGAATTTTATAAATACGGGTGCACCTGATGCGGTAAATTTGCATTGTATCTGTTGCCATCCTTCAATGATATCACCTATTGGTTTGACATCGTAAGTCGATCCATTATCACTGATTTGCACAAACCAGGTATCCGGATAGGTAGGTAAATCCTTATGCGCGGCATCCGCCATTAGGATCCATCCTTCGAACAAATACTCTTTTCCTCCGACAAGGTTAATTGAGGTTTGCTCTCTCTGGAAACTTGAGTCGGGATGGAAGGAGTGAGAGCCTGTATGCGCGTATGCAGAGGACTGCGTACCCACTCCTGTAGCTTCGTCCATCTCAAAAACAAGAGTCGCCTCCCCGGTAAATAGTCCCGAAAAGGAAGGGCAATCATCCGGGTAGTCAATTACGTATTTCGTCGCATTTGCAAAAGGCACACGAAATGACTCGTAATAAGGCTCAACGACAATGCTGGTTTGTAAAGAAACATCGCAAATGATATAAGAGGATTCCTGCCCAATATCATTTTTTAGGTTTAGCTCAATGTAAGCTGGCAATTCATCCAAGGCATCATACTCTTTTGCTAATACCAGACAAGGCACGGTCGGAGTTGACCATGTCATCCCCCCCAGCAAACGATATTTTTCGTAGCGGATAGGTATAAAGCCGTTTCCGAAAGTAAAGTTAGAAGTGACAAATCCATAATTGACATTATTATTAGACCAACTACTTTCCTCGAACCCTTCGAAAGCTAATTCCGTTGGCAGTGCATTTTCCGATGCGAGAACGGGCACATTCCCAAATGCAGCATATAAATCCTGATCAGCATACCCTTTAAATGAAGACGAAGAGACACCAATCGCATTTTGTGAATGCATTATATTACTTACAGGTTCCGTTTGCAGGTGGTATGCAGTCTCAAGCCACTTACCCCCTGTTGTATTATGTGTAAAAAAAGGAGTTGTGTAATCAAACAAAGGCACATTTTCTACAAGACCCTCTTTACGTAGAGTCAGTTCATCACCGGGCCTCAGGCTCGATAAGTTTCTGTCATCTGTATATATATAACTCGCTTTAGGCACCCAATGGTTGCCTCCTGTAGCGGATATCCCACTTCTGATTATATTTTCCGCAATATTAGGACATTCTACATTGGGTATAAATGCGACCCGTTGATAGGTTGAAGCACTAGCAGAAATCACACTATCCACCAGGACAGGATGGATAGAAGTTTGCACAGCACCATAATCAGTCTGAACATTAAAAGTCAATTCATCATCCAATTCAATATTCGTGACCGGATTGTTGATAGATGAAAGCTGCAAAATAGATTCATTCAATAGGTTCCGGGAACCTGATCGTATAACAAGACATTCATATTCAGTATTTGTTGAACTCTCCACTGAAGAACACTTAAACACACCATCAACGGTGTCCTGTATGATAGCCGTTCCTATAACCAAGCCATCTTGCATTATAAGTAGTTCATCATCTTTTCGCAATAGACCTTTTACCCGATCGTCAACACCTGTCATATTGTGCCATCCGGTACAGTCATCGTCATCATCAAAACTTGCCTCAAAACTCAATCGAATATTGTCATAGGCGCCCCCCATTCCATTATACACGTAGTGCGCTGGGAGATTTAGTGCGTATATTTTCTGATCAAAGACATTGTTGACACTCGTAAGAACGGGTTGCCCGGTGATCTTATCAAAGACTAAATTGTTCGTTCTTAAGTGGGATTGACCATCATATACATCGACCTGTTTTAGTATACCTGACTTCCGTATAACTTTGTTGGTGACGACGGTTCGGGTTTTGTTTCCTGAAGAGGTAAGATTGGCATGAAATCCGGGAAGTGGAATTGGAATGCCGAAAAACGAAACTGCAAATGAAAACACCACATTTGGGCCGAATTGGGCACTTTGTGCTTCCGTTTTACTTTCTCTCATATCTACAAAGAACTCCCGTTCGACACCAAACTCCATTGGTTCGACATGCAAACGTTTGTCATCTTCAGGGTCCGAAGCATAATCTAGAAATGCCATGACTTCATTGTCAAGCGTGCGACCAGACCGGTACACGCCAAGTTCATCCGTCACATCTGTACCTCCTTCAAAGTAGGTATATTCGGTTTTGGTGGTAAAGTGTGAACTTTCATTGTTCATCTTGTCTTCTCCATAATGTGTGACACGAAGAGGCTTGCCATGCATATCATTGAGGATTATGGAATAGCCCTGGCTACCTGAGTACACATGATGTTGGGTGTTGGAAAAAAGAGTGTTCCACTTTGCTTTTGGAGGCAGATGTTTTTCCAAACCGGTTTCCCCAAACTTGATGGGAAAGTCTTTTGCGGTATAAAACTCATGCACCGTTCTGCCTGTTGTACTGAAATTATCAGGCAGGCTTGATTCAATATTCTTTTGAAGAGCAGTTGCTTTACTTCTGACCGTTACTTTGCTATACCCAATGCTGGCTTGTGGTAAATAGCTTTGATTGACGGGGTATTCAAACATCAGATCCTCAGAAGTATGAATAGGTATTTGTTTATGAAACAATTTTGCATAGCGTAATGGGCACTCTTCATAGCCAATAAGTGGCTCATTTTCAGCCACACCACTGCTTATAGTTGTTCCGGTGGAGTCTATCGTAGTGTATTCATACGTCTGGCCCAATGTGATGGTGCTGCCCCAGTTGTCATTAAGTGTGATTTCGCTTACCCGAGAGTCTCCTCCATACTTTCCAGATCCGGGATAGGTAAGCCGGATATAGGATAATTCGGGCTTAATGGTTGTGGCAATATCCCGATTTTTACACGTTGTAAAGAAGGAAGTAAATATGCCTCCAATTTCATTTAAGGAAGCGGCAAATAAACCTATAACTTCCATAAAGGATTGATTGTCATCTTCGAATTCTGCCGTTGAAATGGCGTGAGGATATTCAAGCTTCATTTTTTGCCAGGCGGCTGCGCTAAATGGATGATAATCTTTGCCGGATAAAGTAAAGGGAGCGAGTATTAAATATGGCTTTCCTCCCTGAACATCAAATCCAGTTATTTTTGCATAACCTGAAACATAATCACGGTGAGTTGCATCAATAATTCCCATATTGGCCTTAAAAAAGATCTGGTTCTCTCCACTATTAATCAAGTCTCCATTTCTGTCAAATTGGAGACCATGGATGTGTTTGAGGAATGGAATTATATCCTGTTTGGTTGAAATGGGATTTTCTGTACCGGGATTAAAGAAAACCTTAAATGGCCCATTAACTACATCCTGGATGATTGTATCTCCTTCGCCTGGTCCAAAACCGGTGATTGGAAACATCTGCATGACCTCCCGATTTTGTACATACATGTATTGATCGGACTCATAGGATATGTTTATTTCGGAACCTGAAGGTAGCGTGATCTTTTTTAGCGCCCAGGCTCCGGCATTGCTATTTGCTTCAGTTGCGTTCTGCTTGGTAAAAGAGTAAGCCTGCGCATGGCAATCACTTTCCAGAGCCTGATATTTTCCCCAACGGTCTTGATTTCTGGTGTCATAATCTGGATTTATGCTACTGTATTCGAATTCATAGGGCGTGGCGAGCCCAACAACACTTTTTTCATAACTAAATTGAACTTTGGTCAGTGTAGTTTTTCCACCACCTAAGCTGCCATTTGGAACACCCTCGCATAAACTTTCGTCATAACTAAACTTGATTCGTTTTATCGCTTTAACTTCCTCAAGAGGTGCATCAAACTTTGCGTATAAGTTAATCGCATCTAGTTTCCAAGATTCACCTGAAACATTCTCAGTAGGAGATACGGGAAAAGGCGCTCCTTTACCATCCGGTTTAACAACACATGTGAATTCTGCCCGATGCGTTCTTGTTTCAGCGACTTTAAGGTAGTACAACTCTCTTACGCCATGCAAAACACTAGCTTTATCGTCTCTGTCGGTAATTAGATTACCAGGCAGATAACTTGCTCCTTCATAAGGCGCGCGCCATCCGAAGTCTTCCTTTTTCTCGTATTCAAACCGAACCCAAAAACCAAGATCACCATCTGATGGTCCTGGAATTCGATCAATGTCAACATAATCCTGCCCTAAAATAGCAGTGAGTAAATGAGAGTGATTATAGTCAGGAAGTTCCTTTTTCTGATAGAATTCTTCTGTGCCGGATACTTTGTAAAAGTATTCATCGGAGGGTACATCCACTTCATTAACACATGTGGAGGGTGCGCTCACGGAAAAATACTCTTCTCTATGAAATTTGTTTTTTACTGGAAGCCCATATACATACCTGAGGCCATCTGTGTTAAGAATCTCAAATCCCGCGATATGATGATCAGGATCATTATCTCTATTGAGTTCAGCGCGTGCGGGCTCAGGTGGTGAGTTATGAATCCATGCTGTAAATTCCGGGAGCCAAAGCCCGCTTGTCCCATTTCGAAGTTCCTTGTTTGTAATATACTTTATGGAGGTGGCAGCAACCCTACGTGTTTTTCTTGCGCCTTGTTCAATCGGAAAGTTCTGACCATTTTCTTTTTGAAGTATCGTTGTAGCAGGAATATCGTCTCCGATAAGATCTACTCGAAGCGTGTTATCCCCATGTATATAGTCGTTTGCATTTAGACTGTCTGAGGAGATTGTGCCTGGGATTCTAAAAACAAATGGTTGATAATCGGAATTAATGCTGTCTGTAGTGAAATTATATGTTTCAATTGACTTATTATCTATTGGCCAGTTTCTGGATGAGCTTTGAGAAAAAGTAGCTCCTCCATTAACACCCACGTCCACAACTCCTCCAAAGTTCATGTCAAAACCAAGATTCGCTGCTGCAAAAATTGAGGTAAGATTTGGATCCGTCAATATACCAACATCCGACCGATACGCCCGAAAGGTTGCGTTTAAGGAAGCTCCTGTTACGACAAAAAGATCGGGAGTGGTTGAAGGTATAGCAAGGTTTTCTGAATATCGGTGTAACGCTCCCTCATTTGCCCGGTTTATATCTGTCAAAAAGGTTTGCCCCTGCTTTCTGGATTTAAAATTGAGGAAACCAAAGCTCTGATACGTTACGGGTAGACCACGTCGTTGAAACTCGCTTGAAGAAAACTGTACATTTACTCTTCCTCCAATGTGAGGGAGTACTGCCAATACCCCTCCTTCAACGCTTGCACCAAAGGTGGTACCGATATATCTCTGGGTGATTGATGGGATAAATGACTGCTGTTCAAATGATATGCTCCCTTGATTCCCAAATGAAAATGCACTCTTTTTTTCTGAACCTTTAATTGAATGATTATATCCAAAACTTAGCATAGTAAGTCCTTGCCTGGAATTAATGGAAGTACCTACATTAAATTTTGTGTTTGAGTTTTCTGTATAGGATGAAATATTAAATCCTGCACTTGCTGTTGCTCCTTCAATAACAGAAGTACTTAAGGTTGCTTCAAAGGCAAACGGCGAGGTACAAAATTTTTTAAGCGGCAGTCCTAGGTTCACCCCAGCGTCCCACCCCATATGAGTATTATGAGAAAATCTTATACCAAAAGAGGGCTTGTTTTTTGGAAATGCGATTAACTCAACGTCAGCATTAATACCAAATTCCCATGTAACATTTGGTTTCATATCACTAACCGTAGTCACCAAGTCTCCTGAAAACTCATCCGGAAGTCCACGCATCTGCCGGCTAATGGCACCTGGATTTAAAGACCACCCAAGCCCCACCCAGCTTGATTCCTGATCCATTGTGATGCCTGACTGATAGGATAATGTAAAAGGATAACTTCCCCCTGGCCCAGGCAGCTCAAAAAGAGGAAGGTTATAGTTTAAATCACCAGTAAACAAGTTGACCATATCGCTTGAGCCGACAGCAGAGAATCCTGTAAATTCTGGTTGAGTTGGGCCATTGGTAAGCGCCAACAGAGGTGCAGGAGCCAGAATCTGAGCAACTAAAATCGCTACAAAACAAATAACGACAGGTTTCTTTCTTTTTATGACTGCTTGTAACATATTTATTCGAAGCATCTTTGGTGAAAGGAAGCAACTTCTTTTTTTAATCCGAGTATCGCACCATCAATAGTTATGGTCAGCGGCGTTGTTTTATTATGTACTGTTCTTTCAAAAGCCACGAAATATTGCATCATATTTTTATGCGCAAAAGAAGATTCATTAATAAACAGTGATTGCTGTAGTGATTGCTCACCTGAATTGAGGGCGATACTATTTTCGAATTCTTTTTGAAAAAAACTCTCTTGTTTCTCATTAAATCCTTTATTGTTTAAGACCCTGATTTTAAAATGCAATTGTTGATCCAGTAAATCGCGTCTTGACTTTTGTTGATTTTTGCTGATACTCCCTCTTTTTAACTCTGATTCCAATATATCTGAGGTTGAATAGGGCTGCACATAGATGGAAGAATCACCAAAATCTAGCTCCGCCATTGAACAGCTGTTGTTAGCCGAAGAACATCCAATTGCCATTAGACAAACACAAAAACATTGGATGACTGTCCTAATTTCCATCATAGCGAATTCTTACATTATACACTTTTCCTTTGTTCATTCCCGATACTCTAAAAACATAATAGTTGCCTGTAGTAAAAAGCGACCCAGGTATAGACCACTCCTGCAGATTAATCCCATATTGATTTGAGCGATTTTCTGCGAAAAGCATATTGTTTTTGTCATCCAGTAATTGGCAGTAAATAGAGTCATTGTAGGCGGCTGCTATCGAGTATTTTTCGACGTACTTAAACTGCAGTATCGTGTCCACCATGACATGTTCTCGCCAAGTTAGAAAATCATCCAAAACAAGGAAGTCTTCTTTTATTAATTCACAGATGTATTCGCAATCCAGGGGTGCATTGATATAGACATCAACCCCTGCTTCGATAGCTTCATCAACATGCACGTGTCCGTTCAATTGATTAGTATTACTAGAAAGCTCACGACAGAAAAGGATTTTGTTTTCATGCACATAAAAGATAGTGTTATCACAACGCACGATATCTAAAAAATATCCTGACCCGGGATTGGATGTGATTAGAAAGGAGCCGAAACTGTCTTCAATAGTTATGCTTCCATTTTCTATTTTATATCCGAAGTATTCCGTTCCAGATGGGTTAACTAGTCTTACCGTGTATTCATCTAGTAAGTCTATTGTGTTTTCGATTTCAATGTTGAGTGCCACGTCTTGGCCAGAATTCAATTCCTCCAGAAGGACATCATCTTTTGTTATGTGGCCTTCATAAATGAATGATTCTTCGCTCGCAAAAATGAAATCGTCACCCCCAATTGTACTTAAAAGTAAGTTGGCGTTTTGCTGGCTCAAGAGGGTTCCTCCTGTTTTAAAAAGCAATATGAATAAAATGGTTTTGTACATACCCAGTACGTAAAATTTGTTTTTCGATTTAGTCTCTTTTGATATCAGTGTTGGATTTGCTTTCCGTTTTTCGTTGAATTGACAATTCTTTTGACAGCGCATCAATTTGACTTTGTTGCTGGATTACATAAAGGGTGAGCTCTTCAACCTTTTTTAGCAGTATGGCGGTCATTTCAGAAAGTTCAATACCGTTTTCTGATACTTCTTTTGCTGAAGGAACCTCTGGCAGGTGGTTGTTTTTCTGAACGAATCTGTGGACGGATTCAATAGAACGTAAGGGATAACTATCAAGGAAGACATAATCGGGCCAGGCGGGGGTTTGAGTTGCTTTAAACTCTCTTGCAATGACCTTTCCTTCTACAGCTAATCTGTAAGATGAGTCAGAAGGAAAACTATCAGTTCCAATAGCTATACGCCGACCATTGAGGTCACCATATATTGTGTTATTGGTCGTGTCATTGCTGATGATGAGAATGTTAGATCCTGTTTCATTTTGACCAGCTTGACTTCCGATAAAGATATTACCTGTTCCGTTATTTGCTTCACCAGCTCTGGCCCCGACCATGACATTTTTTTGACCTGAAGAAACGGCTTCTCCTGCCTTGTACCCAAGATTCGTGTTGTATTGCCCTAAAAGGACCATGGGAACAGAAATAAATATGGCAAGAACGAAAACAGTAACTGTTTTATATTTCGGTTGGAATATGTTATTCATTATGAATTCAATTTATTTCTTAGGTTATATTGTTGGAACTGGAAAAAGTTTGTTTTTCTGGGGTTAAAAGGGTAGCTCTATTACTTTAATATAGGATCCGGCTTTGCAGGTCATGGTTACACTTCCATTGCTTTTAATTGTAGCGGAGTAGTCGCCTGAAGGGCTAGAACCCATAATTAAATATACGTCCTGAATTTCAGCCATATGACTCTCTGTGGTGTTTGAGAAAGTGTTTGAGGCATTTGTTTGTCCATTCGCTGTGCCTATGAAAAACTTGTTTGAGCCACTATTCGTGCTATTGGCAGCGCGTATTGTACCGCCATTATCAATCACATCCGCAGTCGGCCAGTTCATCCCTGCCTTAGCCCCAACGGATGTGTTTGAAGTTCGCAAAAGAAGCTTTCCAGAAATCAAATATTTTTTATTTGCTTCAGGTGTAAATGAAAGGCCGGTTATTGTTATAGCAGATGAAGATGTAGTAGTAAAATCAGAGGTTAAATGGTAATAGGTAACAATGCCTTCTGAGTGACTATCAACATAATGCTGAGTGGCAATAATCGTAGTATCTACCTTAAGTGGGTCTCCTGTAGTGCCATCGCCCAATAATGTGGTATCGGACTCAATCACCTGACTGCCCCAGTCGTCTGAGCCTCCACTTGGGGGGGCCAGTTCAAGAACATTGCCAGAAGCATCAACGCCCAGCCATTTAGAGGCTGTTCCAGTAAATGTTCCAAGGCCATATTTGTTTAGTTTTAATGAGCCATTTCCGGAGAGAGTAAACAGGTCTGATGTTGACCCGGCATCAACTCCATCAATAATATATTGTGAGGTTGGAGAAGATGCATCCACCCATTTTGAGATGATTTTGTTGGAAGGACCTGAGAACCCTCCGTTCTTTTCTATCCAAAATTCAATTGAGCCACCAATTCCATCTTCAGCCGAACCAGAGGACTCTCTAATTAATTTGACAAGAGTTTTAATTCCAGTTGTGGATGAGTCTACAGAGTGTCCTGCTAATGGTATTCCAAAAAAAGACTTTGCATAGGCTCCGTATGATGAAAGCGATATTCCATATAAAGCGATACCTAAAGTATTTTCTGCATATAGGCTATAACTACCACTCGAAGAGCATTTTGCATAAACACCATAATTACCACCAAAAGCAAAAACACCACGATATCCACCAATTGCAGAAACCCCTGTTCCGGCAGTTCCAGTTGCGTCGGCTAATAAGCCATAATTAGTAGCATTCGTACCAGTATGATAATTTCTAAACACTCCAGCATATGTAGTTTGGTTAATGTTTGAGTTTGTACCACTAAGAGTGGCTTCAAAAAGTGTGGGGTTCGAAGTGGCTACGGTGGAGTTTGAAGAAAGCTTCAAACCACTCCCGGCAGCCAATGAATCCCATTTCCATTCCTGCTGAAAATCGCCATTATCAATTGTGTTTGTTGATATAGCAGGCTCTAGACTTGAAAGAGGAATCTGCTCACTCCCACTAACAGAATTAAGAGGATACCACATTCCATTCCCATATCCAGGATTGGTTGAAACTGTATCAGTCCCGAGTATCCAAATTTGGGCAGAGTCACCTGGAAACCCTATTTGGTTTGGTTGAATTTGCGCTTTAGAACATAAAGGTTGTAGCAATACAAACATTATACTACAGCGGATTATGATCAAAACAAAACGAATAAAATTTCTCATACTAGATTACAATTAGATATAGAAAGTTTCATCGAGCTATTAACTCAATAAATAATCTTCAAAACACTCACTATGTAATTCCAAAAATCACATAGGCAAAACACAGTGATCTCCGCTCGAAACGAGATCGACTTATGTAAAAACGTATAAAATTAAGAAGGCAAGGGTGTGCCTAATCAGTTAGATAAAAAGAAAAATTTAATGACCAACGAAAAAAATCGTTGATTGGTTTTTGCTAAAGAATGAGATTCTTTTTGGGTTGCAATAGTAATTAGATGCTGCACTGCAATATAAAAACATTTTCCCAAATATCAAAAATATTTTTTTTGAAGATTACCAATGTAAAGTAATAGACACTTTGGTTCCATGTCTCGAAATCGAATTACCATGGTTCAGCCCTTATTAATCAGACAATTGTTACGTGATTTAAGAAATCAATTGTATTCGTCGTTACCTTTGTAACGGCGAGGGTCGACTGACGGTCATGCTTTATACCGATGTCGATTCAAATGTGTTGTGTAGGCCTACCAATGCATATTTATTTTTCGGCTCATCGAGAGCCTCAAAATAAGGCGAGGGTCTCCTTTTGGTTTGCATTGCCCGATAGTCGTATTGGTCTATTCCGGGCAACGTCATGATGTCCTGATATTGCGTCTTGATGAAGATCTTAGCCTTTCGGTTTTCAAGATAGCTGACCTCCATCAGATCCATTTCATATAACGACCAGAATTTAGAAGGAGGAATTCCTTTCGTTCCACTATGGCTTCGATGGTTATTATAAGCTTCATAAAATCGACTTAGCCGTACTTCGAGCTGGTGCAGGCTTGTATGCCGATCATTCTTTAAGGCTTCAGCCAGTATGGCATGAAAGCTTTCAACATGACCATTTTCCTC
>JBBKXT010000302.1:0-11128 GCA_037969625.1 Saprospiraceae bacterium | reverse complement strand
ATCAAGCACCCACATATTCCCATTTTTTGTAGCATACGATTTTAATTTTCCCTCGCTTTCAAGGTGCTGGAGAAGTGCCTCACTTTCCCCAACTGACAATCCACTGACAACCGAAAATTCTTTTTTGGTCCATGTCGGATAGATTGAAAAAAGATTCGTCCATGAGGTATCATATTCAAATGCTATGGCCGTGGGAAGCGTCTCATGTATTGCCCGTTCATAATTTTGATAGGGCTTTGAACCATACACTAAAGTCTGCTTGTCTAATGAATCCTGAAAATACATTGTAGGAAATCCTCTGACCCCAAGAGTCTGGGCGAAGGCAAGATCACCCTCAAACAGCTCACGAGCTTTTCCTTCGTAATCAGTTTTTAATTTTGAAACGTTCAGACCAACTTCATCCGCGGCGATGCTAATGTATTCCCATTTAGTAATGTTTTTCTTTTCCATAAAAACCATTTCTCTTAGCCTTCTCATAAATTGTAAGGCCTGATAGCTATCCTGCATTTGTGCCGCTTTAAAAGCAATGGAAGGAGGGTAGGAAGAATCAAGAGGATCTTCAAGCCAGATGTCCCCATCAATCGGCATGTCATAATGGACGCTCACCTCATCCCAATGATGTGCCACATCGGCAGGGCTGCTGATACCACCGCTATTATAACTCCAATCAGGCAGTAAGCCGCCCATCCTGTATTCTATCTCCAGGCTTCCTCCATACGCTAATTTAATTTTCCTCAACTGCGGTTCGATGCCCCAGCACGACGAACAAATCGGATCGGTGAAGTAGATAATTTTAATCGGTCTTTCCCGAACCGTATCAAATTGATTTATTTTTTGAAACCCAAGTGCCTCACATGCGCCGAGATCAATATCGCAGATGAGTGGATTATTGTTTTTGTTGGCCATAGTTTTTTCTATTTGACCTTTACACCCCGTAGAGAGCATCATTAAAATTGCAAAGACAATATTAAATTTCAACATGCTTAATAGGTTTTAAGGTAATTTTTTATCCACCAAATCCGGCCACCTCCGCAGATACTCCACAAAGTTTTCACCAACGCCTTCCTGTTTGAGATACTCTTTAGAAACAGGCGTTTGGATAGGTTCGAAATCAGGATTTGCAATCACCTGTTTAGAAAAATCATGATGAAGGATTCCGGATCGCCCGATGGAAACAAAGTCAACACCCGCATCAATAATTTTGGTGACATCATATCCACTTTGAATTTTTCCGGCAACAGTCAGACGTACATCTTTAAAGTCAAGACTAGTCACGTGCTCCAACAATGTTTGGGATTTGAATTCTTCTTCTTCCGGATATTTAAAACAATCCCATAAAGAGATATCGAGAAAGTCAATTTTACCATCATCGATCAGTTGTTGAGAGAGCTCTTTTATTTCTGCAAGCTTCATCCCAAATCGCTCAGGAGATAGTCTGATACCTAATAGAAATTGTGGTCCACAATTATCTCTGATGCCATTGACGATTTCAAAGATGATTCGGGCTCGGTTAGCAAGACTACCACCATACGCATCCGTCCGATGGTTTACATCACTACTTAAGAATTGTGCAAGGATATAACCATGTGCCCCGTGAATTTCCACTCCGTCATACCCACAACTTTTTGAGCGAACAGCTGCAGCAATAAAATCATCTCTTAGCTGATGCACTTCTTCTAGCGATAGGGCACGTGCACCGGATTTTTCATTGGCTGATGGACAAACAGGTGTTGTGCCAATAATCTCCGCAGGTGATCGCATACCGGCATGATGCAATTGTATGACTGCAAGACTTCCATGCGCTTTAATCGCCGCCGCTAGTTTGGTATGCCCTTCGATATGCTGATCACCAAAGATCCCCAACTGTCCCGGAAATCCTTTTCCAATTTCCTGCACATGAGAAGCGCAGGTCATGACCAATCCGAAACCACCTTCTGCGCGCATCGTCAGCCAACGAAATTCATCCTCCGATAGCCGACCATCTTCATGGCTTTGCGTATTGGTCATGGGTGCCAACATGAATCTGTTTTTCATGATCGCTCCGCTTGGAAATGTTAGGGGAGATGCTGGGGTTGTTTTCAAGGCAAGGATGTTCATAGATATAATACAAATCTATTCGCTCAATGTTTAATGTGCGATCGATGTACAATGATACCCAATTTTTTTTCTAAGGTGTTGCTCCTTTCCTTACTAGAATGTAACAAAGGCTACGATATTCATTTGGTCGCGGCTGCCGTTTTCGAAAAACTGATTCATATACCCTAATTCAAATCGCATATTTGTATTCATTGTATAGCCTATTCCTCCATAAAGCCTGTTTCTATCAAAAACGGGTGATGTTGTATTGAGGAAGATCTCATCGTAGGCAGAAATATAAATCATGTTCTTCTCCTGATCTTTATTAATGATAGGAATATTAATCGCCAAAAAGTATCTAAAGCGCATTTTGAAATCACTTTCAACAAATCGCTGTTCGAAACGATAACGGTGCAGGAGTTTTACAGTGCCAATTTTGTCTTTTATTGTAAACTGCTGGAATATTCTATTCTCATTGACGGTTACTTTTTCACCTCCATTTTGAGGATAGTTTTCTGAAAGGATATAGCCATAACCTAGTAGTGCATTGTTCTTGCCATCATTAAAGGTATATCCTAAGCCTGTCCGGAGCAACAACTGTTCGAGATCACTAAAGGCATTGTAGCTTCTGTACTGCACCTCGTTATGGATGTTCCATTTCTCATTGATTTTCTTGTTGCCAATATAAATCAACCAGTTACCAAAATCACTATCCTGGCTTTGGGCAAAAGCTGGTAGCACTAATGCAACCATTAGTGCTACCAGCCGTACATTCTTCTTTAAGTTAATCGCAATCATCAATTCTAATTATTCTAGTCGTAAAAAGTAACGGCACCAGTAGAAATGTCATACATAGCGCCAACGATGTTAATTTCGGCTTTTTTATGCATTTCGGCCAATACCTCACTTTCGTTTAGAATTCTGTCAATCGTCAGGAGTACATTTTTTGCTGCCACGTTATTGACGAATTCATCATTTGATGAGTTTCGCTGACTTGCTTCTTTCGGTAAAGTTACTGCATTTACTGCGGGCTTTATTTTTGCTAACATACTGGTTAAGTTTCCTAATTCGGCATTGTCACAAGCTCCTTTTACAGCGCCACAAGCGGTATGCCCTAATACGACTACTAATTTGGTTCCAGCTATTTTGCAAGCAAATTCCATGCTTCCCAAAATATCTGTGTTGGCAAAATTTCCTGCGATACGGATACTGAAGATATCACCAAGGCCCTGATCAAAAATTAATTCTGCAGATGCTCTGGAGTCTATACAGCTAAGTACTGTCGCGAATGGAAATTGACCATCCACGGTGTCGTTTACTTGTTGCAATAGATTTCTATTGGCTCTTAGGTTGTTTTGGAATCGAAGGTTACCTTCTTTCAAATAGGTCAATGACTTTTGAGGTGTCATGGTCGACTGTGTTTCTCTTGTATGTGCTTTCATAATTGATAAGTTTTTATACGTGAATAATGGTTTTTATGTAGTAGGCGCGAGTAGTTTAAAAAACTCAATATAACTTGGCGGGTTTTCGACAGTTCCTCGTGAATAAACAAGTTTTATGGAGATGTTTCTTTCTTTCGCTTTAAGGGCAAAATCTTCGAGGATTTCAACGATATCATAATCAAGGTATCGGGTGTTTCTAATGTCTAGTTCCAAAAATGAATCTGCAGGAATATTGTCAAGCTCTTTTAGAATGGCTCCTTTGTTGAAGAAAGTTACTTCTTCAGCGAGCGTCATTTTTATGGTATTGTCTTCGACATCATCGCCTTCCTTGTGTAAGAAGTGCGAGTTTTGAAAACTATTTATAAGGATGACCACAATGCCTACTGCCAGGCCTAATCCTATGCCATAGAGTAAGTCAATAAAAATTATTCCTAGTACGGTCACTACGAATGGTACAAACTGTTTCCATCCCAGGGCATACATTTTTTTGAATAGCTCTGGTTTGGCTAGCTTGTATCCAACAATCAATAAGACTGCTGCAAGTACAGATAAAGGAATCATGTTGAGCAATTTTGGAATGAGGAGGATAGAGATGAGGAGAAGAAATCCATGTATGATTGCGGAAAGTTTGCTTCTGGCACCAGATTGTATGTTTGCAGAACTTCTAACAATCACTTGGGTGATAGGTAATCCACCAATCAATCCGGATATTATATTTCCTGTTCCCTGAGCGAGAAGTTCCCTGTTGGTGGGGGTTACATTTTTATGTGGGTCGAGCTTGTCAGTTGCTTCTACGCAGAGCAGGGTTTCGAGACTTGCTACTAAGGCGATGGTAAATGCGACTATCCACACCTCGGGATTGCCGAGGGTGCTAAAGTTTGGAAAACTAAATTGTCCGAAAAAAGACGTGGCGTCTTGCGGGACGGGTACGCTCACCAGGTGTGATTGACTGATCCCCATGGTTTCGCTGGATCCGGTGATGATGAAAAATATGATTCCGACAGCAACGGCGACTAATGGTCCCTGAATGATTTGGAATATCCGTCCTTTTTTGGAAAGCACTTTATCCCAGAGCAGGAGTATGAATAAGCCAATCATACCTATTATGGCAGAGCCTGGGTGGATAAAATCCAGTGCCTTAAAGATTTCGGAAAAAGTATTTTCTCCGTCGATTTGTAGAAAGGCAAAGTCACCTTCCGGGTCAGCATCGTAGCCAAAAAAGTGAGGTATTTGCTTTAAAATAATGATGATACCTATTCCGGTCAGCATGCCTTTGATCACCGAGGAAGGGAAGTAGTATCCGATTACACCGGCTCTTAGTACACCGAAAATAACTTGAATAACTCCACCTAGAACGACAGCAACAAGGAAGTTTTCATAGCTGCCAAGGGTGGCGATAGATGTTAAAACTATGGCTGCTAATCCTGCAGCCGGTCCACTGACACCAATTTTTGAACCACTGAGGGCGCCGACGACTATTCCACCGACAATCCCGGCAATCAGTCCTGAGAAAAGGGGCGCTCCGCTAGCCAGGGCTATACCCAGGCAAAGGGGTAGGGCAACAAAGAATACAACAATACTGGCGGGTATGTCGCTTTTTAGAGTAGAAAACAAACTAGTTTTCATGGGTTTAGCTTTTTAGTTTAATAGTCATTAGGACGCAAACATAAGGATACTATTTGAAATAATAGTAAAGCTATCATAATAAGTTGTAAAACTTTCATAACTTTGTTCTGCCGCTAGAATAGATCGGTTTAGATTGGACGTAGAACCTGTATTCCACTTGACGCTTTGATATGAGTATAGAAATAAAAATATCCCTGAATCAGGGGTTATACCTTAAAGAGCCTCAGGACTCTGTCTTAGGCAGGAAGATCATTGAAAACAGCATCATCCTGATTGATGAATATGGGTTTGAGGCTTTCACATTTAAGAAACTGGCAGAAAAAATCAATTCAACAGAAGCTTCCGTCTATCGCTATTTTGAGAATAAACACCTCCTGCTTCTGTTTTTAGTGAATTGGTATTGGGAATGGGTAACCTACCTCATCACCATCAATACCATGAATGTCGATGATCCCGGAAAAAAACTTAGGATTATTATCCATTCTATTGTTTCAGCATCAGAGGAGCATCCTGGTGTGGACTATGTAAATGAAAGTAAGCTACACAGCATTGTGATTGCTGAGGGTGGAAAGGCTTATCATACCAAAGAGGTAGATGACGAAAATTCTAAAGGCTTTTTCAGTAGTTATAAGAAACTAGCTAATTCCGTATCCCAAGTCATAACCGAAATCAATCCGGATTTTAAATATCCTTTCGCTTTGGCAACCAATTTGTTTGAAATGTCAAACAACCATATTTATTTTGCCAGGCACCTTCCGCGGCTTACAGAGGTAAAGGTCAATGGAAATGACCTAAAGGAAGTAGAGAAGATGTTGAAATATTTTGCGGATAAACTACTGGAGAGGTAGCATTTTGAAATGTGCAGTACCCACAAAGGCATTAGATGATTTCAACTTTTGATAAATCGAATATAAATAAGGAAGGTGTTTTTGGGTGAGGTATGATGATCTATTGATGCATTAAAAATTACCTCTCATCATTGAGATATTTAAAAAAAAACAACACACCGTGCGAAGGTGAAACTTAAATTTAGTTTCACCTTCGCAGGAATGCGTTTCTATTAATGTAGATTTTTCCAACCTATCATTGGCTGGAGAATCCGTACACGGAAATCTAGGTCATCCAATGCTTCAATTTCAAAATTGCCATTACCATCATTAAAATAGTAAATCGATCCGGTAGGATGCTGACCATTACCATCACTGGTGAAAACATCCAATTCATTTGAAGAGTTATTGGTTGCACGTATGATAAAGTGATAGGTCTTTGTTGTTTGTAGTGTAGTGCCGGGATTAAAGGCTACGCTGAGCCAACCTGTATTGTTTATTTGTATTTGCTTGGAGGTGATGAAGGTGCCTTGTCCGGGGGTATCACCAACATAGACATCAAGCGTTAACGAAAAGCCAGGATCTGTATTAGCGACGTTGATTTCGATTCCAATCAGGTCACCATTAGCTGATACTTGGAAAGTTTGCGCAATCATGGTTTCACTTGCACCATCATCCACTATTGTATAGGAAGTCGCTGCGACTTCACTGGATGCTACCAATGAATTGAGTAGATCTTCTGCATACCCCTGGAACTTGCCTTCGTCGGTATTATAGATCATTAAGCCGGGTTCTGCTGCCAGTTGATTTCGCTGGGTGGTATTCATTCGAGGAAGCATAATCCCTCCGGTGACGGAACTAACGTTCAGGGCTGCTGCCGGATGAATGGTCGTTGAACCCAGAGAAAGATGATTGGTTGTATTGTCGAAAATTAATTCCGGGTCTCCGGCGGCTGTATTGTTATTGTTATAAATGATTTGTTTGTTAGAACCGCCTATAGGTCCTGGAGGACCTGTCATGCCTTGTGGGCCCGCGGGTCCGACCTGACCTTCTATTCCCTTATCGCCTTTGTCTCCCTTATCCCCTTTATCGCCCTTGTCTCCTTTGTCCCCTTTGTCTCCCTTCAGGCCTTTGTCTCCTTTGTCTCCTTTATCGCCTTTGTCTCCCTTATCCCCTTTAGGGCCATTGTCTCCTAGATCACCCATCGCGCCTTTTGGACCTACCGGGCCAATCGGACCTACAGGGCCCACAGGTCCAGGGTTTCCCTGATCTCCTTTTTCTCCATTTGTACCATCTTGTCCTTTGTCTCCCTTTTCTCCGGTTAAGCCTTTAGCCCCTTGTGGTCCTTGTAATCCTTGTGGTCCGGCGGGTCCAACAGGTCCTGCAGGTCCTGCCGTGCTATTGGCCGCGTATAATGCAAAAGGGACACTGAGCAATTCACTCGAACCAACAATATTGAAATTATTTCCACCTGTTGGATCAGTTTCTGTCTTGATAAAGTAAGGTCCTTGAGCCCAGTTGATACTGGAAAGACTTCCGGAAATAAGTGTTCCGCCGCCGATAGCAAATGTGATTAGGCCGTTGGCATTTGTATTAGACAGATGTGATTCAGAATAAACATTGGTTCCATTGGCGCTTCCTTTCAGCACGCTTACTCTGGTGCGGACGGTATGACTGGTCACAAGATCGCCATTGGCATCGCGTATGACGGCTTGGTAACTCATTTTGTTTGGTGCTTGCGCCATCAGCGGAAAAAATCCACTGGTCAACAGCAAGAGAAACATGATTTGTATGCTTATATTTTTCATGATTTAATCGACTTTAGTGAGTGAATAGGACTTAATAAATTTGTTTCCTTGCCATACCTGCAGAAGGTAGAGGGCTGCATTCAATTGGTCAATGGGAATGGTGTTGACATCATCTTTTAGGGTTTGTTCCAAAATCAACTTCCCATCAAAACTGAACAATCGGGCAGTCATCTGTTCCTGGTTAGATGCAGGTGTAGGGGATGTCAATTGTACATAGACAGAACTTTGCGCTGGGTTTGGAAACAGGCGGATGACTATGTCTTCCCGGAGGTCTTCGATCCCTACAATGGTAAAGTTGTAGGGCTGTTGCACGCCCTGATGGACGCTGCCGGTTTCTCCATCAATAACTTGGTAGGCGGTTTGGCCGATCGAAAAAGCGACGCTGCCGGCGGCAGATGGGATGTCGCCGCCGGTGCTGACCACGCCTTGTTGTGCAAGGAGCGGCGTACCAAGCCAGGTGACAGTCCAAAGCATAGCAATGGCTTGCATTTTAATATTCATGGGTTTGTGTTTAAGCCTTCAGGGTGTATGAATTGCTAAACTTGTGCACTTACATGTAGACCTGAAGACAGGGTGAAAAAAGCTTAATAACTAAAAACAGCTTTGTAGAAGGAGGGACTTCCAAAAAGGAAAAATTGGATTGACACCACAATATTAGGGTGTATTTTGTTATAATAGCAAATTATTTTTTTTTCGGAAGACAAGTTCCTCTTTTCGTCCAGTTGAAGGGAGGGGGTTTTGGGGAAGGGAAACCTATGGTTTTTTGGGCGGAAGGGTGGAATAGGAAAGTTGATAGGGGTTATGACGGTTATGAATCGAGCAAGAATAGTCTCAGGTCTAAAAGTCTCAGGTCTTTTTTTTAGAGGTGAGGAGTGAGTGGTAAGAGGTGAGTTAAAAATGAAGTCTCGTGTCTGAAGTCTCGCATCTGAAGTCTTGCTTCGCGATTCGAAAAGTCGCGTGTCGCTTTTCAGGTCTAAAAGTCTCAGGTCTTTTTTTAGAGGTGAGCAGTGAGAGGTGAGTAGTGAGTCTCGCGTCTGGGGTCTCGCATCCTTTAATACAAATTGCGCGGAAAAGGCAAAAAGGAAGAAAAGCTAAGGGACTATGATAAGTGAAAAAGATTTAGTCTCGGGTCAAACGTATCAGACCAAATTTGAAAAAAGTTTCCCGCAAATTTCGCTGGAAAAAAGAGCAGGTCTCGCAGAACCAAATTTTCACTAATCGCTCACTCTTTATCCCTCACCAATAAGTGAAAAGCTGCACCAATGAGGCCGATGATTAAAGGGATCATATGCAAAATGTAGTCGTTATGCAAACATTATGAGGATTTACAGTAAGAATTCCATTAATCGGCTTATTATATTGACAATCAGCAGAATTAACCCTATTTTTCTTTGAAATCCGACTTAAATTATTTATCTTTCGGTATTGTCCTTCTGCTGTTGGTTTATGGATAAATTCCTCTTTCTTTTAACCAATAGACTGTAGCCATGTTCGCTGTGCTTTGTTTTGATATCCGGTTTGGATACACATAGCTGGGTTTTATTTTGAATATTGTCGAGATAACATGAGGTTGCTTTTTTCAGGAGTCAGTTGCTTCAGTGACTGGAATTGATTTGTGTTGGCTTTAAACCTTCAAAAATTCAATGTTTTTTAATATCCTTTTTGAGTAATCAACTACTCCTAACGGAAAAACTTTGTGAGATCATCAATTTCGATAAATTAGGTTGTAATTAAAAGTTGTAAATGATAAAAGAAATTTCCAAATCAGAAGAACTCCTTCAGCGCCGCAAGAATATTGTAGCCAATGGAGTAGGCGTGTTTAACACAGCCACTGTCAAAGAAGCAAAAGGTGCTATTGTCTATGATGAAGATGGCAGAGAACTTATTGACTTTGCAGGAGGTATCGGGGTGGTGAATGCAGGTCACTGTCCGGACCCCGTCGTGCGCGCTATTCAGGAACAAGCCGCCAAGTATATTCATACTAGTTTCAATGTAGTGACTTACGAACCCTACATAGAGCTTTGTGAAAAATTGGCGGAAATACTTCCACACGGTCGCCACACAAAAGCAATGTTAGTGACGACCGGAGCAGAAGCTGTAGAGAATGCTATTAAAATAGCAAGACAGGCCACGGGGAGACAAGCTGTCTTGTGTTACACAGATGCTTTTCATGGTCGCACGATGATGGCGATGACACTGACCAGTAAGATCGATTACAAAAAAGGGTGTGGACCATTTGCTCCCGAAGTATATAGACTTCCATTTCCTAATTTCTATAGATACAACTGGGAAGCCACTTATGATGAGTTTGTAGAGTGGGAGTTGAAACGACTTCGCGAAAGTGCTCATACGGTGGTGGATCCAAAAAATCTTGCAGCTATCATTATTGAACCCATTCAGGGCGAAGGAGGGTTTATTCCTGCTCCACAGGAGTATCTAGAAGGATTACGCGCTTATTGTGATGAACACGGTATTATGCTGATTTTTGATGAAGTGCAAAGTGGATTTGGTCGCACCGGTCACTGGGCATCATGGCAGCATTATAACGTTCAACCGGATATCAGTATTTATGCTAAATCTCTTGGTTCAGGTATGCCAATTTCCGCTGTATTAGGAAGAGCGGAAGTCATGGATGCTGCTGCACCCGGGACTATTGGTGGAACCTATATTGGTAACCCGGTAAGTTGTGCTGCTGCATTAGCAACTATTCAATTTATCAAAGACTATAATCTCAATGCTCGCGCAAATGAGATTGGAGATATTATTCAAAACAGGTTTGATAAACTCAGCGTGAAGCATCCGGAAATTGGTGACGTCCGAGGGATTGGAGCGATGAAAGGAATCGAATTCGTACACAATAATGATCCGAGCCAGCCCAATGGTGAGTTGTGTCTTTCTATTGTAGCAGGTTGTGCACAACAAGGGCTGATTTTGATAAGTGCCGGAACATTCAAAAACATTATTCGTATTCTTTGTCCACTAGTGATTACAAACGAACAATTAAATAAAGGATTAGATATTCTCGAAAACGAGGTCACAAAATCAATAAATAGTATATGATGAAACCTTTTGCTATAGCCGGCATCCAAATGAAGATATCGGCTATTTATCCGAATGTGGAAATGATGAAGCTGAAGCTTGATATTACCATGAACTTATATCCATGGATCCAAATGGTTGTGTTTAGTGAATTGTGTGCCTACGGGCCGCTCATACATACGGCACAGGTTATTCCCGGAAATTTTGAACTGGAAATGCAAGCTGCAGCCAAAAAACACGGTATCTGGCTTCTTCCGGGTTCTATTTTTGAGAAAAAAGATGATCAGATATTTAATACGGCAACGGTCAT
>JBBKXT010000301.1:0-11010 GCA_037969625.1 Saprospiraceae bacterium | reverse complement strand
GTTGAGAGGTGAGCGGTGAGCGGTGAGCGGTGAGCGGTGAGCGGTGAGCGGTGAGCGGTGAGCGGTGAGCGGTGAGCGGAAAATAAAAATTACGATACATAGGTAAGATTATTACTTTGCTCCTGACAACAATCTTGATTGCGAGAAAATTTATGTGGAATAAATTGTGGTGAAAAATAAAAGGCCATCACTAAATCTCGAAATCTCTACGCCACCAGGACAGAACTTTTCCCGAATTCAAAACCTAAAGCAAAAACAATTGTTACTGCAATGTCAATTCTCACCAAACATAAATTAAATATGCGGTATTTAAATATCCTGGGGCTATTGTCCTTTGTATTCATTATTTCAAGTTGTAATGCACAAAACAAAGAACCCATGACCTCCAATGATACGCCTGAAGAAATCAAAAAGTCCTCATTGCAGGATTCTTTGAACACTAAAATAGCTGCATTTGAATTGAAAGCAACGGATGAGAAGAAAAGAATCTATGCAGAAGGAATAGCTGATGTGGCGACTAGCGGCATTTTGAAAAGTGCAAAACAAGTGGGTGATCAAGCACCGGATTTTTCTTTACAAAACGCACTCGGTGAAAATGTTTCGCTGTCAGATTATCTTAAAAAAGGGCCTGTTGTCCTAACATGGTATCGCGGTGGTTGGTGTCCTTATTGCAATATCACGCTGCACGCGCTACAGGAAGAATTACCCAATTTTCAAGCAGCAGGTGCGAATCTTTTAGCATTAACACCGGAAGTACCAGACAAGTCTTTATCAACAAAGGAAAAAAATGATCTGCAGTTTGAAGTCCTCAGCGATGTTGGAAATGATGTTGCCCGCGAATATGGAATAGTCTTTAAACTCATTCCTGAAGTTGCCGATAGTTACCAGGCCAGTTTTGACTTACATAGTTATAATGGTGATGAAAGTGATGAGCTTCCACTGGCGGCTACTTACATCATTGATCAGCAAGGAGTGATTCGGTATTCGTTTTTACATCCGGATTATCGGCATCGCGCTGAGCCAGAAGATATTCTGAATGCGTTGAAGGGTTTGTGATTTAAGGTCAGTGGAAAATTAAAGTTTATGCTCCCAACAACATTCGGGATTGGATAAAACCATTTGTTTCAAAAAGAGTCACCTGTAAGGTGTGAAAATTAAAACTGTGACTCTGCGTGCGCCGTCCCGATTGATCAGAATAGCGAAGGGAGGGCAGAAGGGCGGAAAGCTAAAATTTAAATAATCTAGTTTGCTCCCGACTTCAATCGGGATTGCGTGAAACTATTTGTTTAAAAAGGAGTGGGTAATACGAACTGAAATTAAAAATGACGCTCTGCATGCAATATGGTGACTGCTAAGTAGCGAGTAGTGAGGTGGTTTAAACGTAATAAAACTGCGGCTCTGCGTACCAATCAATCAAGGACAAAGCGTGCGTGGTGCTCCTTTTAAAATCTTCCGTATATTTAAGTGACATGCCATTTCCGAAAATCACCCTTGGCAGATGCATATAACTTAAGCACCAAGTGGACCATTGAAATTTAATAGCTATATACCCACCAAGCTAAATGAAATAGTAGATCTCATTTGGGAACAAAAAATTCCCACAAATGGGAAATTTACTGTCCTGCCTTCCGGCAAAATAGAGCTTCTATTTCCTCTATATCGCCAGGTAGAGGTCTCTGCCAAAAATATTTCCTTTGAAGAAAATCCGGTTAAAAATCATGCATGCTTTTTATCGGGACTGCACACCAGGCCTTTGAAAATGGCTTTCGATCAGTTTCATACCATCGGCATTCAGATGAAACCTACCGCGGTGAAAACCTTCTTTGGTATACCCCTATGTGAAATCCGAGATTATTTTGTAGAAGGAAAGATTATCCTAAGCCATATCCAAATGATGGAAGATATAGTTCATGGTCCGGGAACATTTTTAGAAAAGGCAAAATGGATTGAACATTTCCTTCTCAAACAAATCCATGAAACGCCCGAACTACATCAGGCGATCAAATTGAACAAGACTATTCAAACTCTTCTGGCACAAAAGAAAGACAGTTCTTACAAAACCATTGAGGAATTAATGGGTTATTCCCGCACACATACCTACCGGATTTTTAACGAGTGGTTTGGTACCTCTGCACATACTTACCAAAAGCTCGTCCAATTTATTCAAACGATGGAAACGCTTCACAATCCATCCTTCAAGTTAAATGCCGTTGGCCTGGCTAACGGCTACTACGATCAATCGCACTTTATCCGTTCCTTTCAGGAGTTTTCCGAAATGACACCGGGTGCATATCGAAAACAGATGAGTGATGTTCCGGGTCAGCTATTCACTTAACCTCCGTTTTAATTGTCTATGGAACATTTGTACAATTTTTTGTTCTCCATTTGCATCAGCTTTGCTATCTGAAAAGACAGCAATATGAAAAACTTACTTCAAGACAAAAACATCCTTTCGTCCACGGGCTACATGGCTTTTTTTGGTGCCATCTCCATGTTAATTGGTGCTGGTTTTTGGGGTGCTTCAGGAACAGATCTTTGGCAAGCGCTGGAAAATCATCAGATGGAGGACTATCTGGCTCAAATGGAACCTGTCAGACACTTACTCGTATTGGGTACTTTCTTTTGGTCGCTTGGCGTCCTGCTACTGGGAACGTCCATCTCCCTAATGTCCGGTTTGAGCAGTGCCAAATCTGGCTTGGCTAATTTAGTTTTAGTCTGTATCCAATGTGCTGTACCTGTCGCCATCGTGTCTTTTATTACTATGCTCTCTCTTGCCATTCACCCTCCTTCAGCGGAGGTAGCTTATACTATTGGCTGGATAGGCGCCCGATTGGATGACATAGCTACATTGCTAATGATCGGCGCAGGACCTTTATTTCTCTCTCTCATGGGTCGCGGGGATTGGATGCCCAAATGGCTTACCGTATGGGGATATCTTGCCGGCCTTAGCGGCTTACTGGCCATCGTTGGTATGTTAATCAACTTTTCAGCTATTGGTTTTATCATCATTCCAGTGGGCTTGGGCTGGATGATTGCTGTGGGGGTTATACTGATCAAAAGGACGTAGGATTGTTGTTTCGGGATTGCTTGAAGATACTACCATGAACTTGGGCTAAAACTACTACTCGGCATATGTTCTATTTATATTGATTATCAGTATGACGAGTGTGAATACAACTCCAACTAAAACCTTGCAAAAAAGGGGAAGGCTTCAAGGGTTCGTATAAAAATGTAAGTAGTTAATATAGGAATGAATTTTATTGTCATCATTATTGGCGTAAACTTTGTGATCGTTTAAAGTCGAAGAAATCCGATGATCGTTTACCTTTTCTGCGTCCTGCTCCATAAATAGTAGCTTTTCTGTATATTACAATATGAAAGAAACACACCTCACCATCCTGTTTTTTATTTATTGCTTTTCTGCAAACACCCAATCCTTACTTCCAATTCAAAATAAAATCTCCCCCACTGGCGGTGGTGAATACATCTACCCAAAACAAGTTTGTCTCACACCAGCGGAGCGCACACAGATCACCCATATACTGGAAAAAAACAGAGCAGAACTGGTGCATCAAGGAAAGCTTCAGGCAAATCCATCAAGAATACTAGTCTCCTTTGAATGGCCCGTAGCAAACGCGCCCACAAATGATTTTAATAATAGCTGGGCCATCAGCAATTTTGTCGATCAGGATCTCACCAACGGAATAGAAGATTACGACTGTGGGACGCGCTCATATGATGGACATAAAGGAATTGATATTTTCACCTGGCCCTATCCATGGCACCTCAAAGACAATGAGCTCGTATATGCCGTCGCCGGAGCTGACGGCACAATCATTGGCAAAGCGGATGGCAATGCAGATGACCATTGCTCTTGCCTCGGCACATGGAATGCTGTTTATATCGAACATGCAGACGGTTCAATAGCTTGGTATGGACACTTAAAAACCGGATCACTCACCCCAAAAATTATTGGAGAGACCGTCACTACCGGTGAATATCTCGGCGTGATCGCCAGCAGCGGTTGCTCCACCGGTCCACACCTACATTTTGAAGTGTATGATGATAATATCTATAATTATGATCACCTGATCGATCCTTTCTCCGGCCCTTGCAATGACTTCAACGCCTCCTCCTGGTGGGCAGATCAACTGGACTATCGCAAACCAAAAATCAATGCCGCTCTGACACATGATATGCCTCCCGTACAAGGATGTCCTTCCGCCAATGAATTTCCTCATTTTGACGATGTTTTTTTACCGGGCGAAACCCTCTATACAGCCGCTTATTTTAAAGATCAATTAACCGGTACCACCGTCAATTATGAATTGTTGCGACCCAACGGCTCCTCTTATACAAACTGGTCGACAAACTTTGTCAATACTTACGATGCCTCCTGGTGGTATAATACTTGGGCACTACCGAATGGCGGACCCTTCGGCACATGGACTTTTACAGCCACCTATCAAGGCGAAACCATCCATCACACTTTCCAGTATCTGGAAGAAGAACCCTCGGAAGAAATCCTTGGTGTAGGAATCAATACCACAAATCCAAAAACAGAACTCCACGTCCATGATGGCGCCTTATATATAGACAACGCCGCCAAAGGAATTATCCTGAAAGGAGAAAACGGAAGTTGCTATATGCTAAAAATAGATTCCTCCGGGACTTTAGTGACTGAGCTGATGGATAACTGCCCTGAATAAGAACAGAAAAAACGGAAGTGAAGAATAAAATAAAAATGACCCAACATCCGGTTTCACGCAAATGCTCCAGCGACACGCAGAAAATCAAAGAGGGTAAGTCCAGATTTAATTTTATCCCATTCTACACGCATTACTTCCGTTCCATACTTTTGTTTTAGCATTGTTTAGAGGAAGAATTAGATACCCAATCGAAAATCAATCGTGCGTAAATTCTCTATTTCTAGAAAGTAAATTCTTCCTTTACCTCTTGCCAGGTTGGGTTAAAACAATTTATGTTTTTTCTAAACCACTCTTCATATCATCATTTGATCAAATAAGGAAGGTCGTTTCACAACTTCAAATAATATATTCATTACGACTTCCGATACAGTTCACCTGCCTTCTTTAATACAGAAATAGCTCCTGCAAAGCTGCAAAGTAAACAGAACGCCCATCCAAAGTGCTTTTATAACGCAGGACATCTGGATGAAAATTAAACCCAAACAAAGCAAATGGGCAATGGGATTTGCCAGACAATTCATGATTACCAATACACCTGCATCCAATTGGTCGGTGCGTACGAAAATGAATCCCTTGTTGCCAGTATCAAGTAGAGACAAATATGAAAATAGTTCCTTTAGTCAATTCATCGTCATGCGTTATTAAGAATCAAATGAAGATGCTATATGACAGAATTAGAGGGCCAATTCCGCCAAAGCAGAAAAAAGAAATAGAATCACAATCTCGGTTTCCTTATTGGTAAGCTAGTCAATGGAGGGCCATAATTTGGCCAAGCTCAAATTAAACAATACCTATATCGTTTATTTCTAAATAAACAATTACATTGCCGGTTGGATTTCGAATAATTTAAGATTTAAGACATTTTTGAAGTAACTTTATATGGCCAGAATAAAATTAGATTAACCAAAACTTAAATAACAGTTAACCCATTTATCATGAATAGACTATTTAAAACCGCATTGATCCTAGGAGCATTTTCTTTACTCCTTTTCGCTTCATGCAAAAAAGATGACCCGATAGACCCATGTGAAAACATTACCTGCCTAAATGGGGGAACTTGTGTTAATGGCGAGTGTAATTGTCCAACCGGATACACTGGCCCAGATTGTGGTGAACAAAAGACTCCTTCCAAAATCAGGATTTCAAAAATCCGTGTGACCCGATTTCCTGCAACTGACAATGGAGCCGGTTGGGATTTAACAAGTGGACCTGACATTTTCGTTACCATGGAGTATAATGGATCAGATATTTATACTCACCCTGAGTTTTACCAAAATGCTGATCCTTCCCAGAATTACGATTTTACACCAAATATCAATTTAAACATGGATCATCCCACTGACACTTATATAATTCGTTTGAATGATTATGATGACTTTGATCCTGATGATTTTATGGGAGGAATTCAATTTATTCCCTACTCCGACGGAAATGATTTCCCAGCAACATTATTCTTGGATGCAGGCGGGGATGTAGCCTTTGAAATAAGTGTCGTTTATACTTTTTAGGAATAGCTCCCTTTTGTTGGCAAATAATTAAGTGTGGAATAATTCAATGATGAATTGAATAATTTCAAATAGAGACCCGTATTATTATGTTTTTTAAATCAAATGTACACCTACAAGAAAAGATACCCCCTGAAAGTATAGGCATTTTGGATAATAGTGGATCCTGTTACAGTTTCAGTTCTGATCCCGAAGCATAAATGTGAATATTCCAATTCAATAGAAGCATTTTGGTTCACATTCCTGACTGCTCTTATCTATACATTACATCCAATCCTTATCTAGTGTATCGATTTCTAATAAAAACACATTAATTTCTTCACTTATAAAACTGATCATCTTTGGATTGGGTACGCGCCAAGTGTTGTGCAGAAAGACAACTTGACTTAACCCGTACATACATCTTCACAGAGGCTAATTGGACACATATCGTTGTCAAAGATTCTGATCCTTTGGACCCTGAAAATTCAGGCTCAGAGCCAAAGTTTCTGATTACCTATGGCCTCGAAGAAGAGAATAACTAATTTGTCTTTGAATGAATTGAATCAATATTAAAAAAAATCGACCAATACAATCCTCAAAAGGCGTATTGGTCGATCAAACAGATGATTCTACTCACTTTCTCATCTCATGTATTTTTCGTGACTAGTCCATCGGAATCTTAGCCCCATAGTTGGTCAACCATTGATCAAAGTTTTGCAATTGTGGATTCAACTCCCTTGAATAATCTATATCACGCACCTTATTAAAGTACTCATGGTGATCACGCTTAAACTGAAACATATTACCCAGATCATCAGCACCGGGGAAGCCAAAGTTTCTGTAAGCCTCCGGTGTCACATTGGTATACACGACATCTTTTCCGAGCGCCTTTGAAAACTTACCGGCCATTTCATCGCCTGACAATTTTTCACCAGTCACTGCGATGGTTTTACCGATTACATCCTGTCCTTTTTTAAATATACCGTAGGCACATTTTCCAATATCCTCTGCCGCCATGCCCGGTAATTTTTTGTCATCCATCGGAAAGTAAATATGGTATTTACCATCTTCTCCCTTTTTTGGACCCATGCCGAAGTAAATGAAATTGTCCCAGTAAAAGGAAGTCCGCATATTGGTATGAGGAACACCTTTCTCCACAAAATATTTATCTGCCGCGCCCTTACCATCAAAATGAGGTACTTTATATTTACCCTGAAGGGTCGGCATACTATCATTTTCCAATGGTACCCATTCACGCGTATCTTCGAGGGTAGACCAGACGACATGCTGGACGTCTTCAGCCTTCGCGGCATCGGCAAAATCTGATACTTGCTGCTGCTCTTTCTCCGCGGAGAAATGCTCCCAGAAATTAGTGACCAGGTAAGCTCCATAAGATCCCTTTAACGCCTGCTTAACTGAATCTAAATTGTCCAGATCAGCAGAAACAACTTCTGCTCCCTGCGCAACCAAAGCCTTCGCTTTATCGGAACTTGTATCACGGGTGACCGCCCGAACCGCATAACCACCATCCTTATCAGCTAATATTGCTCTCACGAGCCCTCCGCCCTGGGCGCCAGTAGCACCAAATACTGTTATTATTTTTTTCTCACTCATCTGTATCGATTATTTTATGGTTAAATTCAATGAATATGGATAGTTCTACTCAAACATGAGTTTCACAAAATTGTTCCTCCGGGCAGCACTTTCCCCTGTTGGATTCCAAAGAATCTTATCGCCAATATAACCCAAAAAAAAATACAGATCACCGTGTTTACAAAAAGGCATTAATATAGATCTAAATCAAAAACCTCGAACAAAGACTAACTCTGCTCGAGGCTTATATAGTTGGAAAAGATTAATATCCCGGGAAAGATCAGATCACTTCTTCTCATCTTCTGTCAGCGCTTCCTCAATCTTATCCCCTAATGCTTTCATATCATTTTGCACTTGTGTCAAATATGGATCAAGTTCTGTTTTGAATTGTTCCCAATTTTCCTCAGTGGTCGTACCGATCTCAGTCAACTTAGTGTCCAGGTCTTTTCTGAAAACTTTCAGTTCATCCATGGCTTGCTGATACTCTGTCGAAATATCCTCTCCAACATTTTCCCCCATGGTGGTCATTCTTTCATTGATCTTCTCAATCTGTTGGTCAGCAGCATCCAGTTGCGCCTCAATTTGCATTTTAAGTTCTTTTCGTTCCTGAGCTATTTTTTCCTTTTTCTCCGTAGAAAGCAATGGTTGCTCATTGACTGATTTGCCATTGTCCTGACATCCAAATGTCATGGCAGAAATGAATAGTATGATGAATGGTATTACGAATTGATATATTTTTAAATTTTTCATTCTATTTGTTTTTAAGTTAAGTGGTATTGATTGAAAACACCCAAATAATACTATTTATTTTTACATGTTACTCCTTGTAAAAAAAAATTGATATTCAACTGTATTTAGGGCGTAGGCAACAGAATGACGCACTAACAAGGACATGTTGAATACCTGCTAGTGCGCCAGTTTTTTTTGAGCTTGTTTTAAGATAAAGACAACGTCTCCATCTTCGACCAGGCAGTCAACATCCAGTGTGTTTTTTCCATTTTTTTAATGGCCGCATTCATCAGGTGCTCTGTACCGACATCTCCCATGTTAATAGCAGCATCCGTCACATCTACCATCATCGACAGCAGGGTTTGCATATCACGCATGGTCTCATCGATCATTTGATCACTGCGAAGGCCCGTACCGACTTCCTTTATTTCGGCCATTTCGAGATACTCTGTTAGTGTACTCACCGGCTTTTGACCAAAAACCCTGATACGCTCAGCAAGGTCATCTATATTGAGCTTAGCATCATTATAGAATTCTTCAAACTTATCGTGCAGTTCAAAGAAATCTCTTCCGGTCACATTCCAGTGAAAATTTCTCATCTTCTGATAGTGGATGTGATAGTTGGCTAATAGTATATTCATAGGTTGAACGATCTCAACCGTTTCAAGGGCGGTAAAACCCAATTTCTTATAGGTTTTTTTCTTTGCTTCTTTTTTTACTTTTGTTTCCATTTCCATGATTGTTCTATTTTAAAATTAAATAATTGTGTGCGCGATTGATAATCAATCGTGCGCTTACTTCTTAATTTTAGGAAACAAATTTTTCTTTGGCTTCATTCCACGCCCGCGTTAAATCAAGTTTCGCTTTTTCAAAACCACTTTTCATTTCTATAGAAGCTTTGCCACTGGACGCAGAAAGTTCATTATACTTTTTTCTAAGTACCTCTCTTTTGTCTTCCAGATCTGCAATCTTTTGCTGAAAAAAATGCTTTTGCTCCTCTTTGACAAACTGACCCTTTTTCTTTAATTGATCTATATTTTCAAATAAATGATCTACTGATTGATGTACTGTTTTTTGATAATCTTGTATGGTATTCATGGTTAATGTTTTTTAAGTTAAATAAGCGTTCCAGGCTAAACGTATGCTTAACCGTAATGTATTAGGTGATGTAGTCATTAGACATCGTCTAGCAACACAACTGATATGACATCAGAAATAGTCCGTGTTATTTGTAAAGGGATGATGCTGGTTGATCCACCAGTCATCGTGAAAAGCTTATTCAGCTTTGTCCGTTGTGATAGATTTCAACGTTTTATAGAACCATCCTGTATAATGATCCTTTGACTCTGTAAATCCTTTGGGGGTGGTAGGGTAATTGGCTGTAATGTCTTTTGAATAACTTGTTTTCTTGTCCATACCTACATAATAAGGGAATATTTCGAATAAAACAATGATATTTGTCAACTCTTGATATTTGTCAATATATTAATATGCTTCGTATAAATAAATTATCTCTGCATCGTTTAAGTGAAATTGCAGTTTCGCTCCCCGGTGAAACCATCGAAAGCCATACCTACCAATCGGGCGAAACCCTTTTCGAAGAAGGCACCTATGCCAAAGGGCTGTTTTATGTCGAAAGCGGAACTATCCTCTTAAGCACTTCACTAGAAACCGGCTCAGATGTTGTCATCAGCGTTATTGGTTCAAACAACTTCATAGGATATCTACCACTCATTCAGAAAACGAGACTCACTTCCACAGCTATTACTTTAGTAGATCATTGTCGAATCAAGTTTATCCCCAAGACCTTGTTTCTGGAAGCCCTGACAGACCTCAATTTTCTCAATGGATTTATGAAAATCCTTAGCGAACGCATACGATCCAATGAGAAACAAGCCTTGCATCTCAAAACCAAAAATGTCCGTACCAAGCTCGCGACTGTTTTAATCTCCCTGAATGATGTATTTAAAAAGAGTGCTAATGATCTACTCCCCGTCATCACTTTAAAGAAAAAAGATCTTGCCAGCTTCATTGGTGCCGCTCCTGAAACGCTTAGCAGGCAGTTAGCAGATTTTGAAAAAAGGGGCTTGATAGAACTTCACTTTAAAGGGATTAAAGTTAAAGACTTAGAGAAGCTATTACCTATTGGAGAAGGCGTAAGTTGAAACACCTGAGGGTTTATCCAATTCATCAAAAAGCTTTTTAATCCCTATACCCGTTATTGCATAATAAATATCTCAAAACCCCTTGTCAACTGATCCGTTTATTTATGCCTCCCATGAGTAAACACATATGTTTACATATAACTAAGTATTCTTTGCTATGGAAAAATAATAGCGCTTGATTGCATTTAAAAGAAGTCGTATTTTACTGGATCATTTGAAGATTAAATAAAAGGATGACAACCATTTCGAAAAAACAATTCTTGTCTGAAATCCTATGGAAAATGAAATCAGAATAAATTTTCTGGACCACGTCGCCATCCGTGTAAA
>JBBKXT010000300.1:0-2724 GCA_037969625.1 Saprospiraceae bacterium | reverse complement strand
TAGCTACATCATCCTATCCTACACTTGACTGCGCATTCACGTCTATTGACTCTATCTCGATATCATGGCCTGATGTGGCGGATGAATATGAGATATCGTTTCTACTCAATGGCCTTCCGGTGGGCTCTCCAATTCTAACGCCTGTCAATGAATTTAATCTTGGAGGATTGGCACAAAATGATTCTGTGACTCTTACAGTGACTAGTCTTTATAATTCTATTTGCACAACGCCTTTAACTTCTACGATAGTATGCGCAACGGACATATGCCCCGATCGTACTTTTTTCTTTGGTGAATTAGCCACTGATTACTGCCGAGATGTCGATCCCATTGCTGTGGAAATTACTCCTTCCGGTGGACAAATTATCGGACAAGGAATTGTCGGAGATACATTATTTCCAAACCTGGTGATAGGTATGACGACCAACATAAATTATGTGTGGGAAGAATCCACTTCGGGATGTGTTTATGATACAATAGTTCAGGTCAATGTCCATGACCCGTTATCATCACCTATGCTCGCTTGTGCCTCTGATACAACTAGTGAGGTTGTTTTCACATGGAACAATACAGCAGCTAATTATGGCTATTCATACGCTATAAATCAAGGGCCACAAAGTGTTGTCGGGGCAAGCAATGCAACTTCACTTACCGTGGATGGTCTGAATGAAGGGGATGAAGTTGCTTTGATGTTATGGGCTATTGGTCCACTACCCTGTGGCAACAGTGATACCATCACGACGAGTTGTACTTCGAAATCTTGTCCTCAGGCGAACATAACCATTATTGATCCGGGCTCTTTTTGTTCGGTCGATGATCCGTTGCAACTTGAAAGCATGATCAATGGATTGTCCGGCATGGAAACGGTGGTTTGGTCCGGACCGGGCATTACCGATCCTTCCGGCATATTTGATCCGAAAGCAGCTTCTATAGGCATCAATCAAATTTCGCTATTAGTAGAAGAGGATGGCTGTCAGTATGATGCTTCACTTGACATTGTGGTACACAAACAACCGATGGCAGATTTTGATATATTTGGTGTTCATTGCATCGACCATCCCTTAAGTGTTGAATTTTTTGGCATCGCTACTGATTCAGCAACGTATACCTATGACTTAGATGGTGCAGAGTTAGTTGACGGCACTATGCCGACTAATTTTTCTATCTCGTGGCCAGTGCTCGGGGATTTTACAGTTAGCTTAACAGTAGATGAATATGGCTGTATGAGTACGGTCTCTGTTCCTCTCACCCTTGACGCCCCGCTTCCGGCACCTGAAATCACATGTATTGAAGATGACTACACGAGTATACTTTTTGAGTGGGAACCAGTCCCTGGTGCATCTTCTTATAACGTTACCACATCAACAGGTACCGGAACTATAAATGGTACTACCTATTTATTGACGGATCTGGCAGCGGATCAATCTGTGACCATTACTGTGATACCTGTGGGAGATAATGAATGTGACTTACAGTCGGCAACCATTGAATGCTATACGCTGGCCTATGACCCGCCAGCCGTATATATTGCGAATGTCTTTTCGCCAAATCGAGATGGCATTAATGATATATTCTATATACAATCAAATGCTGAAGTCTCATCGATCACATCTTTCAGAATCTATGATCGCTGGGGCAATCTTGTGTTTGAAGACTTTGATTTTCCTGCTAATGATCTTGTTTATGGATGGGATGGAACGCTGCGTGGAGAATTGCTAAATCCAGGGGTGTTTGCCTATATCGCTGAAGTCCGCACCACACAAGGAGAAACAATTCTTCTCCAGGGTGATGTGACGCTGGTTCGATAACTTTCTTCTGCCATCACTGACACCTCCGAAAAAACTACAGGACCATTTAGCTTGGTGTACTCGTCATTTAGTCTTTGTGCACTAAGGCTACAACAACACCAAAAACCAGATGCCCAACAACACTTCCAATCATTATTAACGTCATACTTCCTTCCATAGCGGGCATACCACCCAACATCGCACCTAGAATTCCCATCCCTATTTGTCCAATGATAAAAGCAATAATACCAAATACAAGTCCTTTGACAACCTTATTATTTAGTTTCTTTAAAAGATTAGCAAAGAAGAATACATACATCCCAGCGAGAACAATCCCTATAACGAAATGCATAATCCAACCAATGGCAACAGAAAACCCCATCATCATGGAGAGCATTGCGGCTGTATTCATCTCAGGTAACCCCACCAGAGGCATGATCCATAACATGACTATTGTCATCACTGCTGTACCTGCGATGCCACTGATGATCGATTGTTGAAGTTTATTATTCATACTATTTAAAATTTAGTTGGTTAAAAAAATAAGGGAGTTGGGAATATCAACTCCCTAAAGTTACATTTTCTTTTTACAAGTATCCGTACAAGTGTGTCCTTTTTCTCCATGCACATAGACGCACCCATTGGTACTACAGGCACTGCTGCATTGATGGGGCTGAAGGGCCATTTCAGTCGTTGCCATTTGGTTCATGTGACCATGTTTATCCAAACCTTGCCCGTTAGTCAGTTTAACCGTCTTGCCATCCGGCTTGGTCACTGTGCCGTCGACGGCAACTTTACATCCATCATCACATTTGTAGGTCTTCTTTAATTCGGAAGATTCATTGTTTTTATACACCATCATCTTTCCGTCTATCATCATCACACCATCCTCCAATTCAACGGTTTGATCAATTTTCTCCTTGGTCATCGTGGTTGC
>JBBKXT010000299.1:0-16526 GCA_037969625.1 Saprospiraceae bacterium | reverse complement strand
TGTAAGCTTGCCATTCGTTTGAATATTCAATTGTGCCTCCTTGCTGTTGCAACTTAGAAGGCTTGAGATAAATAATCCTATAAGTGCCATTATCTTCATTCTAGTATCTCATAACGGTTTGCATATGGCTTGTGGCGGTTTCGAAGCGATTTCCTGTCCAACCGTGACGAACTTTGATACGGAGCGAAACCCTTGCAGGCAGCCTTTAACCCGCCATAAGCTATATGCTTTGTTGTGTGCAGTTTTTTTTATTCTTTTATCTTACTTATGTCCAATCGGTCAATTGTCCAATAGATGTATTCACCAATTACTTTCGGGTCATTTGTCCAATTTCCAAGTTCGAGTTGAAGGTCACCAAAGTCGGCAGTTACGGGGTCAATTGATTTTATTTTTCCATATCCGTAGTAACTCCATTCTGAGTTCTTCGACTTTACAATTCTTAGTTCGTTCTCTCTGTTCTCGGTAAAAATCGCATTCCACTCAAGCGGAGATTCCAAATGGTCGAGTTCAACTTCAACATTTTGTCCTGGTTCGTATTCTTCTCCGTAGAAAAATGCTTTGTAGTCATTCCCATTAATTTCAAACTGAACAGTCCCTTCGTACTCGTCCATCAGGTCAACCGATAATATTTGAACTTGATGTTTCATTTTTTAATTGCACACAACACCTAAATATACGCAATCCCCCATTCACTACCCCCTTGATTTTCAGGATTTATCTATTGCGTTTATGGATATATTCATTGCGTATAGCCAATGATGCGCTTTTTAAATACCCCCTCCTAATGGGTCAACAAATTAGAGGCCATAGAGTGTTTAGCTGATGGTATGTACCGTTTCAAACCAAAGTCAGAACAGGGGCTCAGTCACCTAATACTCCGAAAACAAAAAAGGGAGATCAACCTCCTGGCTGATCTCCCTTTTTATTTCCCTTGACATAAATCTGTTAGTCTATCTTCGACGCCCAACTCTGGATGTAGGCGTTGACCTCCTTGGCATTCTCCTTATAAAAGGTATCTGTTTCACTCATCAGACCGATCTCAGCACATTTCGTTTTGGATTACCCGATGATAGACCTCGGCGGTTGAAGTTGGTTCCGGGTAGTGGTCATTAAAAAGAAGTAATCGTTTTCAATGCTAGAATCTTAGCGAGTGGGGTGAATTTAGTTATCTGTAAATGTTACTTATGAATTGACTTTAAACAAATGCTATGAAGTATACGTCTGGTGTATCCTTCCGCAGAATTTACTTACAACTCTTTTAAGACCTTTTGCTTTTCAATGATACACAAACCCGAGTTGATTACATTTTACCATACCAGCCGCACCTCAAATCCATCCTTCATATCAAACATCACTTCTCCACCAATCGTCTCCGCCCTCATTTTCATATTTGACAGTCCAAGCCCCGAGATATTGACCGGCTCTATTATTTGACCATTATCACGAATGATCAGGAGAAAGCGTGATCCACTTCGTGTAAGTGACACCTCGACCTGGTCGCCCGAAGAATGGCGTAAAACATTGTTGATCGCTTCTTTGAATATCAGATATACATTTTGTCGGGTGTCCGGCGCAAGGTGTGTGTTCTGAATATTCTCCTCAAACGTGTACGTTAGTTTGGTGTTCGATAAGGTCTCCGCCAGATAATCTTTCATCCGGTCAGCCAGAAATTCCATGCTGTCCTTACGCGCGTCAATGGCCCAGACAGTATCGCGCATACGCCCCATGGCTTCGCGACTCAGCGCACTCAGCCGATTCAACAAAGGAGCCTTTTCATTATCTGCCTGATAAGCCAGCATTTCAGACTCCATAGCTATACTGCCCAAAATACTCCCCACATCATCATGCAGATCACTGGAGATCTTTGTGCGCAATCGCTGATATTTTAAAAGTTGGTTGATGCGATATCGATAGAAACTATAGGCCATGGCAGACAAAAGCAAAGCATACAAGCCATAAGCCCACCATCGCTCATACCAAGGGGCGGCAATGTGAAATACGATCGAAGAAATCCCTGATGTCCATGCGCCACCCGCAGATTGCGCCCGCACATCAAAACTATAGTGGCCGGGCGAAAGACTTGTAAAATGCAAAGTAAGATCATCGGGTGCTTTTTTCCATTCGTCGCGATAGCCGGTGAGCCTGTAGTAGTAGGTGGCCCCAACATCTCTCCCTCCTGGTGAGACAAACGAGAATCCAACGTCGCGATATTTAAAGGGGAATTCCAAATGCTGCTGGTATATCAAAGACGAATCCAATACACGAAAAGGATCTCCGGGATACACGCGAGTCCTGTTAATGTATAGATCGGTAAACAATACATCTGGAGGCGGTGGCTGATCACGTAGTTGATCAAGTGCCACGCGCACAACCCCTTCAATGCTTTGGTAATACAGGAACCTGTTTTCATCAATGAGAAGATCAAGCGGATCCGCATAGCTCACCCTGAAATCGGGATGCAGTTGGAAAAGACTAAAACGCCGGTCTGCATGACGGTAACTCATCAGCTGGTGACGCATCAATATCCATATCTCACCATCAGGCCCTTCTGCCATGCCTTTGATATCCTGCAGATCGGCATCCGGATGATTGAAATATGAAAACTGCTGCGTTGACGGATCCCAGATATTGATGCCTTTGTCAGTTGCCACATACACAAGTCTGTCGCTGCCTTCAAAGAGGTAATACGGATTGTTGGAATTGAGAAGTCCATTGCCTGCCGGGTCGATTTGGAATGAATCAACTTTGGTCCTATTGCCGGTGAGGCGCACGATACCAGAAGCAAAGGAAGCCAGCCATATATCCCCGTTTGTTAATTCAGTAAAATATTTTGTTGAAAAATCCGGCCATCGGTTTCCTGACAGTTCCTCATAGTGTGATGTCACAGAAAAATAAGGCTTCCCTTCCAACTCCTGCACAGACAATCTATATCCCAGGGCAATTTCACCGTTTTGAAGCTCGGCTAGTCGCCAAAAAATAAACCGCGGACTGGTCGCCACGTCCAGCCTCCTGCCTTGAGTATCATAATGAATTAGTTGATGCGGGCTTGACACATGGGACACCCAGTATTCTCCTTTCCGGTCAATCAGATAATCAAAAATTCGCTCCCGACCAGGTGCCTGGAGTGGGATATAATGTTCTCCTTCCTCGTCCAGTGAAAACAAACTATCACTTCTTGCCAGGTATTTTTTTTCGTAAAAAACTTTAAAAAATCCTTTGGGTCCATTTTGAAAATAAGAAAATGCGCCCGGCTTCCAGGCAAATCGTCCCGCACCGGCACTGCCCGACATATAATATATATAACCGTGATCATCCGCCTGCATATCCAGCATCACTACAGGCCACATATCATCATTAATATTCGTCATCACCTTGCGGGAAATCCGATGACTGTTGTTCGGTTTTTCACGGATCAGACGACCATCGGCGAGGCTGCGCCATAGACCTTTCTCCGGATCCATCAGTACTGCATACATCGTCTGATGATAGTCGCTTTTCGTTTTTGTCAGTGTTCGCCGCTCCGGATCCAGGACATAATAGTCCGGTAGGTTTTGCGCATACACCTGCACGACTCCATCAGGCATTTCAATAGCGCGCGACACGAATATGTTGGTGGAAATCGGAAAATGTTGGAACGACTGATCTTCGAGTTGCAGGTATACACCATTATACGCAAGCACTACCAGCCGGCCGTCGCGCAAGACAGTGATATTATTCATGGACCTGTCGGTATGATTATCCGGATCCACTTTGATGCGGACCATCACATCCCGATCGATATCATAGCGATACAGCCCCTGAAAAGCGGTATTGATGATCAGGCTGCTATCCGGATGGATCACCAACCTATTGATTTGGGTAAAAGATAAATGTTCGATTCGTTTTTCACTTTCAAAGTGGGTAAACGTTTCCATCCTTGGATCAAACCGGATGATCCCTTCTTCCATAGTGCCTAACCAGATCGTTCCATGATGGTCTTCTGCGATGGCCACGATTTTACTGTAGGGTAAATCATAAGGGGCCGAATTTTTTCCCTGAAAGGAACGAATGGAATAACCGTCATACCGGTTGAGTCCGCTCATCGTGGCAAACCATACAAACCCATGCCGGTCGATGAGGACACAATTGGAAGAATAGGTGGTATTATTATTCAGGCCATCTTTTTCCCTAAAGAATTCAAATGACAGGGCGGAGGACTGACTGGTGCCGACGGTGTAAAACAGTACAGACCAACAGGTGATCAGGAGATATAGTCCGCTTTTCAAAACAAATGGTGTTTACGATCCCGGAGGAAAAAATCACGTATGCTTCTATCTATCTTTCGTTGCAGGATTACCATAACAATAACCGTCATCAGGCCATAAAAGGCCAAAGGAAAGAAGCTGGTAAAGATGAATAGAATCACAGAGTTATTGAATTTCTCCACGCATATATTTTGCAATGGCTTCGACTTTATTATTTACTTCAAGCGTGCGGTACATGCTTTTGATATGAGAGCGAACGGTCTCGATGGATATAAACAATTCTGAAGCGATGGTCATGTAACTTTTTCCGTCAATCAGTTTGATGATGATCTCCCGCTGTCGCTCCGTAAGGATGGTCGCTTTACTGACCCGGCCACCCATCAGATGGCGAACGATCTCCCTCGCCACGGAGGGCGACATATATGAACCGCCATTGATGACGATGCGGATGGCGCTGACAATTTCTTCGAGGCTGGCTTTTTTAGAAATATAGGAACAGGCCCCTGAACACAATGCTTTCAGGATCTTGTCTTCCTCCTCGTAGGTGGTGAGCATCACGATATCCATATCGGGACATTTCTCCCGCAGCATGGGTATGCCCTCCAGACCGGACATACCAGGCAATCCAATGTCGAGCAACATCACATCCACCTTCCAGTGTGGGTCAATGGATTGTTTATGAAGAAAAGATTCCATTGACCCGAATACCTCTGCAACAGTAAATTCATCATGAAACGAAATGAAGCGCTTTACATTATCGCGAATGATGGCATTATCCTCAATAATGGAAATGGTCGTCTGCATCGTCATGGAAGATAATAGAAAAATAGTGATTATCTGTTCCGGATCATTTTCTCCAGGTCAGCAATGCGTTGTTCCAGTGTTTTGATTTGGTCGTTCTGTTCTTGTTGTGCACTTACCCGTTGTGTGAGCGTTTGGTTTTGTGTGTTTAATTCTTTGATGGCTTCCACCAGGACAGGAATCACTTGTGTCAAATTGACAAAATAATCGCCATCTTCATTTTGCTCAACAGCCTGTGGAATCACCTCAACCAGTTCCTGCGCCATCAACCCGACGACTTCGGTATTGGAGTGTTTTGATTTTTCCTCTTCTGTTTGTGGGTATTGATAAATATAGGCGTTGAGCTGTAAAATCCGGTCCAGTGCAGTATCCATATCACGTATATTTTCTTTGCGATTCCGGTCACTCACCGTCCAGACGCCGGAGGTATTCAGATAGACCTTCAGTGCGCTTCCATTATATGGATTGCCATCGTTGTCAAAATTGTCCTCATCGAGCACATAGATATAGGCAGCTGGCTGCCCTTGGTTGGGATCACCTGGCGACCAGATTGTAACGGCATTACCATCTCCATATATACCGGCTGATTCGCTAGCGCCTTCTCTGCTGGCCATCACAAAATGATCACCACCATCACCAAAATTTTGATTACCCGAACCATGCATCCATTGATTGCTGTTGTTGATCACCATTTCATCCCCCACACTGCCGGTCAGGACCAGGCGGCCATCGATATCCAGTGCCGGATCATCGACCAATCCTCCTTTCGTTATTTCCAGATTACCACTCAGCTTGTGCAGCTCATCATCATTCAGGGTGAAAACATGTGAGCCATTTGATCGCTCGATGCTCATGTATTGCACGTCGCCGCTCAGTGCTTTGACGGTCAGCGCTGTCAGGCTGCCGGCTGTCGTCCCGATACCCAAATGACTTCCCACGTATGTGTCCCCTTCGAAATACCCGGCGTACTGGGTCCCGTAACCCGATGTAGCTCCATACACACCAAAAACCACGGCGTTCTCATGTTCTCCGACGGCCACCCCAGAGACACCATAACATAAAGTATTGCTATAAGCCCTCCCAAGTACACCAACGGACTCACCCGGGTGGTCCGAATGACCATATACGCCAGTACCATCTTCTCCTTCTGTCGAGCCTGTGGAAGCGCCAACAACTCCCCTATAACGTCCATTGCCCACCACACCAACGCCATACCCAGCATCAACAGTGTTTTGCCCATAAATAGCCGGAACATCACTATAGCCGCCAGGAGCGTACGATTTGATCGCGCGTATACCGGCCATTTCTTCATCTCCTGTCGTATTGGAATACACTTCATATTGACCATTTGTGCGCAGATAGTTGGTCGCAAAATCACCATAAATCAATGCTTCATATAAATCGGCCGATGAATTATCAATGTAGAGTTTGTTGCTACCTCCTTCCGAATAACCTGCTGAATGGCCGATAAAGACATTTCCAGAGCCTCCGGCATATTTTCCGGCCAAAGCACCCACTACCGTATTGTTGCTTCCGGTGGAATCGGATATGCCCAATGCTTCATGGCCGATCACTACATTGCGACTACCTGTATTATTTGCAGCATGCGCAGATTGTCCTATAGCGGTATTTTCACTTCCACTAGTAGTATACACCAATGCATTGTACCCTATAGCAGTGTTGTTGGAAACAGTGGAAGCTGATGCTAAAGCATTCATCCCAATGGCCGTATTTCTGGATCCGCTGATATTTTGGTTCAAGGCATTACAACCCATGGCTGAATTGAATATGCCCGTGGAGTTTAGCTTCAGACTGAGTGCCCCGACAGCTGAGTTAAAATCTCCGGACGTATTTCCTGCCAGTGAACTGTCGCCCACAGCAGTATTCCATCGGCCGGTATTGGCTGATTCAGTAGAGCTTCCGCGCAACGCTTTGAATCCTATGGCTGTATTGTATGTTTCCCTGCCGGAGGTTCGGTTGTCTGCCAGGTGTAAGGCTTCATGCCCTACGGCTGTACTTCGGCTATTCGCCTTGTTGGTAAACATTGCACCGTAGCCGACCCCCACATTATTACTTCCTGTGGTGCGGGTCAGCGCCAGCGTACCAATCCCTGTATTAAACGATCCACTGCTATTGTCAGCCAATGCACCATAGCCAAAGGCCGCATTGAAATTTCCATTTGTATTGCTGCCCATAGACAGTTGCCCCGATGCAGTATTGAATGCTCCGGATGCATTTTGTTTCAGACTTGAAGCACCAAGGGCAGTATTGTAATTACCTGAGGTATTTCCTGCCAGTGAACTGTCGCCCACAGCCGTATTCCATCGCCCGGTATTGGCGGATGCTGTTGAGCTACCACGCAGAGCTCTGTACCCCACCGCCGTATTATAGGTTTCCATGCCGGTTGTGGTATTGTTCGCTTCCACCATCGCTTCATAGCCGATCGCTGTGCTTCGGCTGTTGGCTTTGTTTCTAAAAAGTGCACTTTGCCCTAAAGCGACATTGAAACTCCCTGTATTCAGGGTCAATGCTTGTGCGCCAATGGCGGTATTAAAGACACCGCTAACATTGTCATTCAAGGCCCCATAACCAAAAGCGGAATTGAAATTACCCCCCACATTATCGGTCATGGCTGTTGAGCCCACTGCTGTATTGAATTGTCCGTTACTGCTGTGTTGTAAAGCCGAACTGCCGAGTGCAGTATTTTCATTTCCGGAAATATTATTGGCCATAGCTTGATGCCCGATGGCGGTGTTTTCACTGCCGGAAGTGTTCAGACCAAGAGCCTGTCGACCTAGTCCGCTATTTCGATCACCGGATGTAATAGCCGTCATGGAACTGTCTCCGACAGCGGTATTCCATCGACCTGTGTTATTGGCCGGAGTCGTGCTGCCACGCAAAGCAGCGTAGCCAATCGCGGTATTGCTTGTGACCCGGCCCGTGGCTCGATTATCTGCAAATTCCATGGACTTGTACCCGAGGGCTGTGCTTCGTCTGTTTGCCTGATTATTTGATAAAGCATCCTGGCCTACAGCTGTATTAAGACTACCGGTGGTATTGTAGATGAGGGCAAAGGCGCCCAATGCGGTATTTTCAAAACCGGACGTATTGGCATAGAGGGCATCGGGGCCGAAGGCGGTGTTGCCATTGCCGGTATTTGTATTTCTTATCGCCCTGTCCCCAAATCCGGTGTTATATACACCTGTTGCATTCAGTCCGGCCTGCCGCCCAAAGAAGGTAGATAGCTTATCCGCTGATTGGATATCAAACATTGGTTCACCACCTGCATTACGCTTCAGGATGAGCTCATCCGTACCATCAATCGTCACGGCGATAAAATCATTGCCAGGCAAATTGGTCGCTACGATCCGGGTATCGCCATCCGCATCAATAACACCGCTTCCCAGAGCTTTCCAATAGGTGCCATTGAAATAATAAAACATGGCGTTCGAAGGCTGGAAGATGAGCAATCCTGTGGCCGGTGAGGCAATAGAGGATGTATCGGTCCGGGGGATGAGCAGTCCGCCATCGACGGAAGTGATGTCGAGTTGGGCGCTGGGGTCCGGGGTGATGGTGTTGATGCCTATACGGTTTTGGGCAAAGAGAAGTCCTGTAGACATCGTCAGCAGGAGTAGTAGGAAGTATTGGTTTTTCATGATAGAAATGAGTTTGGTGTAAAACTCATACATCCTGTGCGGGTAGGCAATCACCCTGTAGGGTGAAAGTGGGTGGAGTGGATTTGGGTGTAACACCTAAATATACACAATCCCATATTCACCAATAGCCTGAATATCAGCCCTACTGTATTGCGCTTATGGATTTATCCATTGCGTGTAGCCAAAACGATCCGCTACAACCCTTCCGCAATCATTTTTGGCTTCGGTAAGTTATCCAACTCGGATCTGGAAATCCATTCAAAATTCAACGGAAGCGTTTTAGGTTTTGCTGTGAGGGTATAATAATGAAAACGACCATTGATCGTTTGGTGGGACAGTAATTGTTTTTTGGCAACGGTTGATTTAGTGTGTTGTAAATGTTCTTTACCCACGACCTCACTTATGACAGACAGTAGATTTTGAGCAGCCGGTTTTCGTGTTGATTTTGTTTCTATCAAAAGAGGCGTATAGAGTCCTTCCCAGATATCTTTTCCGGTTCGCTTTTGTATGAGTATTTTGTCCTTCCAGTATACGACTACAAAATGGAAATAACGCGATGTATTTGTTTTCTTTTTTGAGCGCACCGGAAGATCTTCTACACAATTATTTTTTAGTGCATAACACTTTTTCGAGAGCACACAGGTGGAGCAAAGTGGATTCTTTGGCGTGCAAACCAATGCACCGAAATTCATAATCGCCTGATTGAAATCTGCGGGTGGAGCGCCTTTGATAAATCCAGAAGCAATAGTGACGATTTTTTGATGACAGGAAGGTTCGTCAATGGAAGATGTAAAACCGGTAAACCGCGAAAGAACTCTTTTGACGTTTCCGTCTACCACCGGATGAGAGCGGTTGAAGGCGAATGAAGCAATAGCAGATGCCGTATAGTCACCTATGCCGGGCAATTTCATTAATGCTTCATGGGATTCGGGAAAGTAGCCATCGAAATCATGCACGACTATTTGTGCTGCCTTAAGCAGATTACGTGCTCTCGAATAATAGCCCAGCCCCTGCCAGTAGCGCAATACTTCGTCTTGGGACGCAGCAGCCAAATGATGGACGGATGGAAAGCGATCGACAAAACGCCGGTAGTAAGGCCCACCCTGTTCGATGCGTGTCTGTTGCATGATCACCTCAGAAATCCAGATATGATAGGCATCACGAAGATCACCATCCCATGGCAGAGGACGTGGATTGTCTTGAAGCCACTGCAGTAGTTTGTTGGTAAAAAACAAAGCCATCTAACAAAGCTAAACCCATTAGCACAACTTAGTATCGTGTGTTAATGGGTTTGTTTATGATGGCGAGATCACGAAGATCGGGCAAGAAGTCTATGGACGAACGGTGTGGTATCTTTTCTCAATCATATCCTTCAGCTCTTTACGGGCAAAGAAAATACGACTCTTTACCGTACCCAGGGGAAGATGAAGGGTATCTGCTATTTCCTGGTATTTGTGTCCGAGGTAATGCATTTCAAAAGGGATACGCAATGAATCATCGAGATTGTCTACCATGGTGGTCAACTCGTCCATCATGATGTTGGACTCCGCGTTGTTTTTTATGGAAGCACTTCCACTATTAATATAGTAGAGGTTTTCGGTCGAGTCAATGATCGTCCGGGTTTTGACATTTTTGCGATAGTTGTTGATGAAGATATTCTTCATAATAGTCAACAACCATGCTTTTAGGTTGGTGCCGGGTATAAATTTGTCAACATTGGAAATGGCGCGAAAGGCTGTTTCCTGATATAGGTCTTTAGCTTCTTCACTGTTTTTCGTCAGCTTATAGGCAAACGTATGGAGAGGAACGCGAAGGCCGTGGAGTTGTTGGTTAAAATCGAAGGTTGACATAGTTGTATTTTTTTGATAATTCAAAATTACGACAAACGTGAACAGATTTGCAACTAAAGTTAGACAAAAAGGAATGTTTTAACGATAAATTAACGAATCCGAAAGAACATAGTTAATTAAATGTCTAGTTTTCAGCAAATTAATCAAATATTTAAATTTCAATTAGAATTGAAACAAATGAAGATTAAGCCAAAATAGGACCATAAAACAGGCCAATCAAAAAGAATTGGTGAGGAATGCAACTATATAACGCAGCAAAAAGCAGGATTTGTACTAAGGACTTAAATTTTGTGTTAGGTATTTCGTTTATAGATATCCATGAATGCAATTATCTTGCTATCCAAATGATTAACATAGCCATCATCGCAGGCGGGCCATCTGCCGAAAGGGGTGTTTCACTAAAAAGTGCATCCACCCTTGCCAATCATCTTTCGAAGGAAAAATATAATGTCACCACGATTGATCTGACGGAAAAAGGCTGGATCGAAATATTATCCAATCGACGTGTAGATCTAAACACATTTTCGCTGCCGGGGGAAATTGATCAACCGGAAAAGAAGTTTGATTTTGCTTTTATCATTGTGCATGGCACACCGGCAGAAGATGGAAAGTTACAGGGCTATTTTGAGATGATGAATATTCCGCACAGTGCCTGTAGTGTGTTGACGAGTGCGCTGACATTTAACAAACAGATGTGCAAAGACCATTTGAAAAGTTTTCAAATTGCTATGGCGGAGAGTATGGTGGTCACATCCGTGGTCGGCAAAGAAAAAGTAGAAGCAGAAAACATCACTCTACCGTTTTTTGTAAAACCAAACAACAATGGATCCAGCTATGGCGTCACCAAAGTAAAAGATTGGTCCGCATTGGCAGAGGCCATTAAACTCGCTTTAACGTTTGATCATGAGGTGATGATTGAAAGAGCATTGGTCGGAAGAGAGTTTGGCTGTGGTGTTGTGAGAGACGGCAGCAGGACACATACTTTTCCGATTACAGAGATTATTCCTAATGGAGAATTTTTTGATTTTGCTGCAAAGTATGAAGGAGAAAGTCAGGAGATCACCCCTGCAAACATAAGTGAAGAACTCGTCAGCAGATTTCACAAAACATCCGAAAGACTTTACGATATATTAAAGTGCCGTGGCTTCGTCCGATTTGATTATATACTAGAGAACGATATCATTTACTTACTTGAAGCGAATACAACACCCGGCATGTCGGATGCATCAATTTTGCCGCAACAAGCCATTGCCTATGGCTGGTCAATCGAAAAACTTTTGGATGTCGTCATCACAGATTGTTTGGCCAATCCGTACTGATCGGGGCAGACGCAAAGAAGCGCTTGCTTTTTTTTTCTTAAATTTGTCATCAATCAAATTAAATAATAACTAATGGGAAAATTTATCTGCACACAGAGATCAAACGGAGAATATCAGTTTAACCTTAACGCCACGAATGGTCAAACCATACTGACGAGTGAAGGATATAGTGCAAAATCGGGTTGCGATAATGGCATTGAATCGGTTAGAAAAAATGCACCGGATGATTCAAAGTACGAAAGGAAAACAGCCACTAACGGGAAGTCCTATTTTGTACTGAAAGCAGGCAACGGCCAGGTTATAGGAACAAGTCAAATGTATGTTGATGCAAGTGGTTGCGAGAACGGAATCTCATCCGTTAAGGCAAACGCACCGACAGCAACTGTTGAATAAAAAAAACAGTCGGAGACCGAGAGGGAAGCGATTAAGTATATGGGGTCCGGTTTTTTTTGCCGGAAGTGGATTAATTATTGGTCAATTTGTTTTCAATCAAAACATCTTGAATGATTCGTCTCCCGATGACAAAAATACTACCCACAAGTCCTCCGATTAAAACACCAAGAATCAGTTTACGAAAAAGCGATAATTGCGTCGGAGCAATCGGTGACAAGGGAGAATCAATGATCTGAATAAAGGGGGTTTTATTTTTCAGACTAAAATCTGCCACCTCTGTATTTTTCAAGACTTCTGCATACATGGCTGACAACGCGGTTATTTCTCTGCGCAAACGCAACTCAGAAATTTGGTCGGTTTTGCGAACAAGCCCTTGACGGGTATCTCCAAATTGTGCAAGGTTATATTCTGTTGCCCTGAGCACACCAAGTACAGAGTCTTTTTTAGCTTCAATAATCTTAAGTGTTTGAAGTTGTTTTTCAACAGCCTTTTCAATATAATATTCGCTTAGTTTCTGAAAAAGTCCTTCTGTTAAAGCAATGGAGAGCGCTTCATTGCTAGTGGTCATTTCAAGAGACATGATATTCGTGTCTTCGTTGTAGTTGGAGGCAAGTAATGCTTTGGCAGGATCATCCGGAGGACCAATAATCAAACCATAAAGCGCGAGAAGTTTTTCATTTTCAGCACGACCAAATAAAGCTAAGCTGTCGGAAGTAAAAAAGGTAAAGGATGTTTGGCTAGCTTCTTCCTCTTCATTAGCATAGATGCCAATCAAATGATTGGCTAGATAATCCTCTTTGTCATTGACAACAGCCTTTACAAACAGGGTTTGTCCCAAGACTCGTCGAGACTTGCTTAAGGCCAGAATTTTATCAAGGTTATAGCGGGAAGGTCGAACAGAGCCCAAACCAAACTGGCCAAGAATTCCGGTGATCCCCGAAGCACTTCCACCTTCTTCTTCATCTACACTGAATGTCATCCGTGCAGTATAGACAGGCTCAAAGGTGATGTATTGATAAACCTGATAAGCAACTGCCAGAAGAATGCACAAGGCAAGCAACCGCCAGGAACGCAATAACTCTTCTACAAAATATTTAAGTTTAAGAATCAGCTCGCGTAAAGAAATCTCATCATCGTAAGAGGTGTTGTTTTTTTCCATTTTTTACGCGTCAAGAAGTTTCATGAGGTACTGACCATAACCACTTTTAAGCAATGGTTGTGCTTGCGTGCGTAATTGTTCTTTTGTAATAAAACCCATCCGAAAAGCCACCTCTTCAATACAACCAATCTTCAGTCCTTGTCTTTTTTCGATGATTCGGACAAACTCTGTAGCATCGTGTAAGCTGTCAAATGTGCCGGTGTCAAGCCATGCCGCACCTCTGCCAAATATTTTAACACGCAATCGCCCCTTTTCCATATACGCCCGATTGACATCGGTAATCTCATATTCTCCTCTTGGGGAAGGGGAGAGGTTACGCGCAATTTCTACGACATCATTATCATAAAAATACAAACCAGGTACAGCAAACCGAGATTTTGGTTCCGTTGGTTTTTCGACGATTTCAATAGCGCGCATGTTTTCATCAAAAGAAACAACACCATAGCGCTCGGGATCAGATACAGGATAAGCAAACACGACGGCGCCATCCGGATCTTTACAGTCGGCCAAAAAATCGGGCATGCCGGATCGATAGAAAATATTATCCCCCAGCACAAGACATACAGCATCACGACCAATAAAATCTGCACCTATGACAAAAGCCTGAGCAAGTCCATTGGGAACCGCTTGAATAGCATATTGAAAACTACACCCCAGATCACTTCCATCTCCCAACAAGCGCACAAATCCATCGTGGTCTTCCGGTGTGGTGATAATGAGTACATCTTTTATACCGGCCAACATCAATACAGACAAAGGATAATAAATCATCGGTTTGTCATAAACCGGGATCAGTTGCTTTGAAACGGCTCTGGTTATAGGGTATAAACGGGTTCCTGACCCTCCTGCTAGTATTATTCCTTTCACTGTGTAAAACTAAGGTTTAGTCATTGTATTCAATAATTATGCCCCTTTCAGAACATGTAGAGGTAATTAAACGCAAAAACAACACTAAAGAAGATATCAGAAAACTTAATTCGAGGAGATTCTTTCCGGACCGGATCCCACTTGATCAAGAATATACTGTCCATTATGGCAAAAGTGAGCCAGGGAAGTCTTGATCCAAGCCAAAACAGCAATGGCATGCTCCTTAGGATATAATAAATGCACATTTGGACCGGCATCGAGCGTAAAGCAAACCGGCAGACCACTTTCTTGTCTAAATCGCCAGATTTCTTTAATCACAGCGATGGTTCCGGGTTCCATCAAAATAAAAGGCGATTTCCCTGCCATCATGAGCGCATGAAGTTGAAGGGCTTCAGATTCTACAATGGATATAAAGGCTTCGAGATCATCGCCGTTTTTCATGTGTTCGACCAATAAAGACAAATTTTGCCGCGCTTCTGCATAACGGGTTTTGGCAAAAGGAAGGTCTTCCATCATCGCATGGCCTTGAGTGCTGGAGACAGATTTTTCTTTGGTACTGACGATCAATATCGTATCCTGATAGTTTTTGAATAGGGGAGCCATGTGATTTTCCCAAGGAATAGCGTACGAGTCACTGCTTCCTTCTGCAGAAGAAGATTCACCCCACAAGGCAGCATAAGGGAAGACAGATCGCGAAGCACTGCCGGAACCCAAGCGCGCGATTTCAGAAGCCTCGCGAAGCCATTTGGCGTCCACCTCACTCATTACTTCGTTCATCTGATCGTGGATATCAAATAGACACAAGGCCATGGCACTCATGGCACTGGCTGAGGAGGCGATTCCGGCACTATGTGGAAAGGTGTTGATGGAATCAATTTCTACAAAGGCATTGGCTAGCCAAGGAAACCGAAGATTGATCGCAGCAAAAAAGGATTTAATTTTTGGTTCAAACGAAGGACGTGGCTGACCATCATAAAGAACGTGAAGTCCTGGAGAACCAGCCTCCGGAGTCACAGTTAGTTTCATTTGTGTGTGACAAGCGGATAAGGTAAAACTCAAAGAGGGGTTGCATGGTAGTTGCATCCCGTGCTTTCCCCAGTATTTTATCAAGGCTATATTTGACGGTGCACGCCAGGTAGAAAAGTATGTCATTTGATTGGTCTGTTCCGGCACTAAAGTAAGCAACCAAGATCGGAAATCGAACTACTCCAGTGTAATCTCAAAATCATTTAAAATCATATCCATGATTCGATCTTCTCCGGGGGTATATCCTTCTTTCAGATCATAGCCATAAAACCGGCTAACGGTTTGCCACTTCATGGCGGTAAAATTTCCCCGAACATCTTTAAGGATAGTATAGGTAGGTGTGTTGAGATGTCGCTCAATCATTTTGATGAGCACCTTGCCCTGCGTTCGTGAAAGATCTTTGAGGGGATCCGTAAAGTCACTTTTTACATCTTTATGCAGTGTTTTAGCATATTTTTTTGCTTTTCGAGGGTTGAGGCCATCGGTTTCCCGCTCATACTTTCTATACAGACGAATACTCTCAATCGCATAAGGAAGAACGGTCATGGCATATCGGCGATAACGCATATACTGTCGATATTCTTCATCATCTGAAAAGACGGGCGGAGCTTTAATGACGACCTCGGGAATCGTAGCGACTACAATGGTATCGGTCCCTCTTATCTGAACCGTCATAATCCGACCGTCATGATGGATGATCGTGGTATCATACACTACTTCTGATTGACCAAAGACCACTGAAGCAAAAAACAACAGACACCATTGTAAAATATGTCGAAATAATGTATTCATCCGGGATTATAACGACAAAGATAAGTCTCTAGTTTAACGACCGCGAAGAACTTCCTGAAGAAAAGAAGATTCCTACTTAACCAAAGTCACATCCCCGGACAATAAAACTTCTTTTTCGATGCCAGCCTCGAGAAAGCGAATTTTAATGATATAAGCAAAAACACCCGGCATCAACGCTTCATCTCCAAAGAAACCATTCCATTGAAAGGGAATCTCTTGAGAGCCGTAAACAAGATTTCCCCAACGATCAAAAATAGAACCATCGAGAAAGGTTACTTCCAGATCAGATCCAAAGAAAATCTCGAAACCATCATTTAGGCCATCATTGTTTGGAGAGAACACATTGGGTACGTAAATGTCGTTGTGTACTTCCGGAATAATGCAATCAGGGCTTTCAAAAACATCAACATCCTGTGTTG
>JBBKXT010000298.1:0-3238 GCA_037969625.1 Saprospiraceae bacterium | reverse complement strand
TCCAATCCAAATTCCATTTCAGTTCCTGTCGTTATATCATTATAAAAATTATCAAGCGCTAAAGGCGCTCCCGTTAGCAGATGGTTATAACCACTATAACCCTTCAACTAATCCTAATCCCCTAACCTCTAACCCAATAAAAAAAGCCCCGTTGTTGGGACGGAGCCTTTCGTTGTTGGCGAAAAAAGGATTTCGAAGAATCGGATAACATACATCAACGCATTCGTTGAAGGCTACCCGATTTTATTTTATAACGCAGTCACGTAGTTTTTGATTTCTTCATAAGGCGTATTCCTTGGCGTAATCGTTTCAAAATGACCCTGCGTGATGGTTGTTGATTGTGCCGCAAATTGATAACTATCATCACCCATTTCAGAGAGCACAACAAAAGTTACTTGATAACCAACTGGTGTTGCACCGTAGGGTTCGCAGAATTGTTTTGTCTCTGCATCACCACGCATCTTCAGTACACTCTTGTAGTCATCAAAGACCATAAACACCGTGGTGTTTTTATTGGTAAATTCTTCAGGAAGTTCGATGCACACAGATGTCAGCTGATCACTTGGTGTAGTGGTAAAGACATCGACGTTGATCCAATCAAGGCTATCGCTAAAACATTCATAGCCAAAGCCTGTAATGATATCTTGTGAGTCCAACGTAATTTGCCATTCGCTGGCAAAGACATTGTCCCAGCTATTTGGATTGTCATCCGCTTGAATCCATTGCTCATTGGCTCCATAAAACAACTCCATGCGATCCCTAGGATCCGGATCATTAACCAATACTCTTATTTGTTTGCCGTGAGCTAATTTAACCGGCGTCTCCCCATCCTTAATGTCAATATTAAATTCAATTCTTGACTCCAAGAGAAGTCCATCAGAAATCGTGGGTAACCCGGAGATTAAAATATCCCCTTTGGTATCGCAAGTCGTGATGATCATATCAAAGTATCCGTTTTTACATGGAAATTCATTTAGATCCACAAAGTTCGGTGGAATGACTAAGACTAAATCTTTGTCGGCTTGTATTGTTACGTCACCGGAACAAGGACAGGAGATGTGTGTTTCAACATCCCCTGCGATGTCCGTTTGTAATCGGGTCATCAATCTAGATATATCTCCCGAAGGAGTCTGGATTGACCGTGGAATAAATTGATCGATGTCCTTGCCGCACGACATCATGGTGATCACTATTCCAACGGTTAAAAAAATCTTGCCCATTACTCTGTTGTTTATATTATGATAGAGACTATACATGTCTATTCTGCTGCCTGAAGGTGATTAATTAATGTGGTATCGAATGCCAAGGTTAAGACTCGCATACCCACGCTTCTCTTTGAGTTCATAACTATTAAGCGTGACCGGTTTGAGTCGGTACAGATAACTCGGCTCAATCAATGCAGAGAATCGATCTGATAACGGAAATAATATCCCCGCGCCGAGATAGATACTCATGCCCAAATTCGTTTTATAGATATCTATTGCACCGGGACTACCGGGTGTGATCGATCGAGGATGTAACATAGAATCCAGGATCTGACCTTCATAGGTATGTGTTAAATTGAAAACAGGTCCCGCATTCACCATGACGATGTTTCGTCCAAATCGCATTTCATATCCCACCAATAATGGGATGTCGAGATATCGATAGGTGTTGTGTATCTTTTTCACCAATGTGCCGTCGATCAGCACTTGAGTCACCTCTGTATAAAGAAATGTACCATCCGCTGCAAAAAATGAATCGATTCGCGTGGTGGTTTGTGAGGCCATGGAGTCGCTGTAATCAAAGACGTCGCCTACTTGGGTATATTGCAATCCAAGCCTTCCGGTAAATCCACTCCGATGGTGCAGGTTCAGACGGGCACCCATAGACCAGGCATACTGGCCATTTTCTGTGTCTTCACGGGCACTGATATAATCAGCAGTTTCACCACCATTTTCTTCATAAGACTTTGGACTGAAACCAAAACCACCCATGACGTCTACTGACAGGGCATAATGTGGGCCGATGTCGCCAAACTTATAACAATTTGGATCCGGTGCGATGCCCGGCATTAAGTTTAATGTGGAGGTCGTCTGACTCATATCCGCAAGCGGTAAAGCAGCAGTCATTTTGGTATTTCGATAGGGGAGAGAGGCCATTTCAAAATCATTGTCACCTGCTGTAATTATATTGGTAGCAGAAGTGATCGTTTGATTGGATGGTTGGGCCGCTGCCTCATTTTCGATTCCACTTTCAATCGAATTATTGATTGCTTTATTATTGTTATTTAATGGATTAGTGTTTTTATTAGGTTGGATAATACCTGTCTTAACGGTTGCATTCGTGGTCTTACTGGATAAAGTTGTTTTTGCACCAATACCAGTTTCTGATTTAGTTGTATTAGTTGCAGTTTCTTCAGTAGTAGCTATTTCATCGGATACTGTTGCGGATGATCCGGTCGCATCAATTTCAGTGGAAGAGATTTGTGTATTTAGTGAAGTAGCCATCGCTGCGTTGTTTTCGAGCCGCGAGCCAGGCGTCGTGGACGTCTGATGAAAGACACCGATCATCAAGGCTCCACCAAGTAAGGTCGTCCCAAAGAGGGTCATCCAGAAGACTGGAAAGCGCTTTTGTTTTTGCTCCGGGGGTAACTGAGCTTCGATTGCACTCCATAGCCCTTCATTGACCGGTAGGGTATGGTTGTACAATTTTTCTTTAAAATAATTGCTGTCTTTCATAATGTTACTTTTTGAGTCACTTCCAGTGTGCGTTGTATGTACTTACGCGCTTTCGTCAACTGGGATCTGGAGCTACTCTCTTCAATACCTAGTAGTTTGGCTATTTCTTTATGTTGATATCCTTCGATGATACTTAGGTTAAAGACCGTTTTGTATCCATCCGGTATTTTGTCGATCAGGGATAAGAGCTCGTTAGCCCCCATCTGACTGATGGCATCGGGTTGAACAGCAAATTCAGGCATGTTGTCACCGTATAAATCAACTTTCAATCGTTTCGATTTTTCAAGATGACGTATGCATGTATTCACAGCTACTCGTCTTATCCATCCTTCAAAAGAACCATCACCTCTATACTGTTGGAGGTAATTAAACACCCTTATAAAACTATCCTGCATGACATCTTCTGCATTCTCTGAACCTGCGTATCGTCTGCATATAGACAAAATCAAAGGGGCATACCGATCATACAATATGCGCTGAGCACTACGCTCATTTTCATTGCATCGCCTGATCAGTTC
>JBBKXT010000297.1:0-38719 GCA_037969625.1 Saprospiraceae bacterium | reverse complement strand
TGCCAAAGGGGGCGTATGTTATATTTACCTATGCTACGGGATCCACCACCTGATGAATATCGTCACGGGACCAAAAGACGCTGCTCATGCCATACTTATTCGCGCGATAGAACCAATTGCAGGCATCCAAATCATGGCCGAAAGAAGGAACCTTCCTATCAATAATCCGCGTCTATCAAATGGACCTGGTTCGCTGAGCATCGCCTTTGGTTTGACTAGCAAAATGACCGGAACTTCCCTCGTCTCAAAAGACTCCGCCGTTTGGTTAGAAGATCGAAACATATTCTTTACCTCCAACGAGATATGTATCGGCCCCCGGATAGGTATCAGCAGTAGTGGAGAGGCTGCTTTTTATCCATGGCGCTTTTTTGTAAAAAATAATAAATATGTAAGTGCGTCAAAATCTTGCTCATAATCCCGTAATTTTGAAAAGGACGGAATTTCCGTATTGACATCTTGAACTAAATACCTCACCAGTATGAAACTCAAAACGCAAGAGATTTACCACGTTTATAATCGTGGCAATAACCGGCAACGTCTTTTCTATGAGAAGGAAAATTATCATTTTTTCCTATCGAAAGTAAAGCGCTATTTATCACCCCATTGTGATATTCTGGCCTACTGCCTCATGCCTAATCATTTTCACCTGCTTGTTCATGCCAATGAAAAGACAATGATTCCATTCATAAAACCAACCGACACAGGCAGTTTCCAGGAAACAAACCCATATGTTTTTATGACTTGTTTTGCGCATGGCATGAAAATGCTTTTAAGTAGTTATGCTAAAGCCATAAATAAAAGACATCAACGCTCAGGCTCACTCTTCCGGCAGAATACCAAATCCAAACGAACCTCCAGTGATGCTTTTACCATGGATTATACGTTATGGTGCTTTATCTATATCCACAATAATCCCTTGGTAGCGGGACTGGCAGATTCACCTTCAGATTGGGCCTTCTCATCCTACACAGAATATCTCGGAAAATCAACAGATCCAATCTGTAATATTGAACTAGGCAAGCAACTTTTGTCACTGGAAATCAATGAGTTGATAGCCTTTGATGGCTGTGAAATTCCGGACCATATTAAGTCCAAATTTTTCTAAGATGGTGTGCCACACCTAGGTGTGGCACACCATCTTTACGGATTAGGCCATTATTTAGAGGCTAGCCCTCATAAACATTCAACATTCTTTGCCCCTCAAAATCAAACAATTACATCGTAAAACTCGTTACTATATCATTAAATTTGCTGTCAAAATATAGCCATTGAAGATCATACTACTACCTCTACTCCTTTTTTCATTAAGTATAACTAGTCAACCTAATTTAGATAGTTATACGGATGGTGTATATCGTGATTACATAAAGTCTGTTAGATTACACGTCAACGGATTAGCCTTGACCCAACCAATTGCTTCGCTTGGGACTGAAAATTCATTATTTCTTGCTTTTGATGACTTGGATGGGCAGGGGACGATATATTATTATACGGTCATTCATTGCGACAGATATTGGCGGCCAACGGAGACTATTTCACAATTTGAGTATTTGCGTGGATACCGAGAAGGCGAAATACGTGATTATGACATTTCAGCCGGTACTATTCAAAATTATCTGCATTACTATTTATCACTTCCCAACGAGGAGGTTAACTGGCAGATTTCCGGCAATTATCTTTTGGTTGTTTACGAGCGAGGCATGGAAGATGATCCTATTCTGACCAAGCGATTTATGGTCACTGAAGATCTTGTTAGTTTTAATACAAACATTGCAAGATCGAATATCGTTTCTTTACGCAATACATATCAAGAAATAGATTTCAGTGTTGAAACAGAAAAGCTAAACATGCGAAATCCACGAGCGGAATTTGGTTGTACTATTTTGCAAAATGGCAGATGGGAAAATAGAATTGAAGATATTACGCCGAGGACCATTACGGGTACTTATTTGGATTATAACTATTCCGGAAAAATAATTTTCCCTGGTGGCAAAGAGTTTCGCAACTTGGATATCAGCAGTATGGTCTTTCGATCGGAGGATGTGCTTAATATTGAAGAATTTGTTGAGGGCTTCAGCACCATCCTAATCCCACGTGAACCTCGTGATAGACTCGCTTATCTATGGAGGAGAGATTTGAATGGCATGTTTGTTCCTTACAACCGAGATTACCTACGAAAACAAATCCCTTTGGATTCATTGGCATCTACCCTCAATCTCGTTCAGCGATATAATTATCGCGAGCAACAACTAAACACAGAATACTCTGAAGTGATCTCGACGCTAAAAATGTCTCCAATAGATCGAGAAATTTATATTGTAGGTGGCATGACGAATTGGAAAATGCTGCCTGAATATCGCGTCACCTACGACGAACTAGTCGAAGGGTATGTCGGACGGATGTATCTCAAACAAGGTTACTATAATTACGGATACGCTGTTGAAGATGAATTTGGTAGGCCTGACTTTTCTGTCCTTGAAGGCGATTGGTATGAAACAGAAAATGCCTATTTGATTCTTGGCTATTACCGGCCTTTAGGTGGAGAATATGATCGTTTAGTCGGTGCGCTTTCATTTGGTGCCTACTATTAAAAACCGCTCTTTTCAGCATTCTAATCCCTTATAAATCAATAGCTTTGCCAACATACATCCAATAGGATGGATTTAATCTGTTTTTTAAAGGTATTTATATAAAAAAGTCTCCCGAAACTTGTGGTGTTCGTAATATCGCAGTTGACAAATACAGGCCAGATGAATAAACTTTTCGCTTCTCTTATTTGCTTTTTACTCCTGAGCTCATCCAGTTTTTCACAGGAAATCTGGGATCTGGAAAGGTGTATTCGCGAAGCACTTACAAATAACCTAACCATAGAGCAAATCAAGCTCAATAAGGATGGTTATGATATCAGTGGAAAACAGCTTCGAAGAAACCGTATCCCCTCACTCAATATGAATTCCAATCTTGGTTTTACCGTTGGTCGAGTCATCAATCCTTCCACAAATGATTTTGAAACCGAAAACTCTCTTTATCAGAGTTATGGAGCCTCCACAGGGGTCATGTTGTTTACAGGTGGGCGTACGACCCAATCCATTAAGCAAAACGATGTTTATTTATCTGCGTCACAAAAAGATATTCAGCAAGCCCAGGAAGATCTCTCCCTGAATGTTGCCAGTGCTTATCTGCGTATCCTATTTGCCTATGAAAATTTCACTATTGCCTCAGATAGAGTAGCTCTGACAAAGGAGCAACTTGACAACATGGATAGAATGATCGCCGCCGGGACCAGGCCAGAAGTAGATCGATATGATATTCTTTCCCAATTAGCGATCGATGAATCCGGACAGATCGGTGCGCAAAACACAATTGATAACGAAATATTAGGGCTAAAACAGCTTATGCTGATGGACGCAAGTGCCCCATTGGAAATTGAAAAACCTACATTAAATTTCACTGCACTTGAAGCCCTGGAAAATGAATCCTTTGAAGTGATTTATAATACTTCCCTTGGCAATCAACCTCAAATAGCCGCCGCTGAATTACGACAGGAAGCAAACGAAATTGGCATTGCCATAGCTCGTAGCCAACGCCTTCCAAGTTTGAGCCTAAACGGTAGCTTTGGAACCAACTGGTCCAGCTTATATTCAAACCCCGTAGAATTTACACCACAACTATTTCCTAGACCCGGTCTATTAGTAGATGGCCTACCCGGAAGAGTTGAAGAACAATTTCTGGTTCCTACAAAATTTGAAGATGTCCCTTATGGCCAGCAACTTGATCTGGGAATTGGCTATGGCTTTGGAGCCACGTTGTCTATCCCCATATTAAATAATTACAATGCCCAAGCCAGCGTCGAACGCGCAAAAATTAATGTGCTCAATGCTACTATAGAAACTGAGAAAATAAAACAATCCCTTAAAACAAATATTCAAAATGCGTTGGCCAATGCAAAAGCAACTAAAAAATCCCTTGAAGGTGCAGAAGCAGCTTCCTATGCTGCAAAACTATCTTTCGATAATGCCGAACGAAAAGCAAACTTAGGCACCATCGGAAATTTTGAATACTTGAGTGCCCGTAATCGTTACGATGCAGCAGAGAATAATCTACTGATCGCACGATACGATTACTTTTTCCAAATTCAGGTGCTGAAATACTATATGGGCCGAGGAATTTCTCTGGACTAAGATCAAAACAATAATTGAACAAACGCTCTTCACCAACGACTTGAAGTCTTATGACAAAACCGAAGAAAAAATCAAACAAATGGATCCTCTGGGGCTTAATTGCTTTATTGGTTTTACTGATCGCCGCCGCCGCCATTAAAGCCAGAAAAAAGCCTAAAGGTGAAGCTGTTGAAACTGAAAAAGTTTCACTACGCGACATACGAGAAATTGTTTCTGCCTCCGGAAAAATTTTCCCTGAAAAAGAAATAAAAATCAGCTCTGATGTCAGTGGAGAAATCGTAGAGCTATATGTTGAAGAAGGTGATTCTGTCCAGATGGGACAAGTGCTTGCCAAAATTGATCCGGAAGCCTATGTAAGTGCGGTAGAAAGAGCCAACGCTAGTTTAAGTGGTTCAAAATCTGAATTGGCCCGATCAAGGTCAGCCATTGAAAATGCCAATGCTCAAATCGAACAGATCAAAGCACAAGTAGAAAATACCCAACGAATCCATGAGCGCAATAAAAAACTAATTGCTGATGGCGTCATTTCTGCGCAGGACTTCGAAAATTCTGAGTCGAATTTACTTCAGCTGGAGGCCAACCTACGCGCAGCAAATGCAAGTTTCCGTTCCGCCGAACAAGCCGCAAAATCTGCTGAATTTAATGTCGCCAGTTCTGCAGCCACTTTGAAAGAAATTAAAACAAACCTCAGCCGAACAACTATTACTGCGCCTGCCCATGGAATTGTCAGTAAGTTAAACGTAGAACAAGGCGAACGCGTCGTAGGTACCATTCAGATGACCGGTACAGAGATGATGCGAATTGCTAATTTCAACAGTATGGAGGTGCAAGTCGAAGTCAGTGAAAATGATATCCTCCGAGTCTCTATTGGTGATACCGCTACCATCGAGGTAGACGCCTATCTGGATGAAGAATTTGAAGGTGTGGTCACGGAGATGGCCAGCTCAGCCGCTAATGCCGGAGGTATACAGGCACTGAATTCTGATCAGGTAACAAATTTTATTGTCAAAATCAGAATACTTCCAGCTTCTTATGCAAAATTAAGCCACAAAAAAATGCCCTTCAGACCAGGAATGTCCGCCACTGTAGATATAAATACCAATACGGAAAGAGATATTATATCTATACCGATACAAGCCGTAACCACACGCGAACGAAAAGAATCAAAGGAGGATAAGGAACAAGAAAACACCAACTCATCATTGGAAGAGGACATTATTGACGAAGTTGTATTTATCTACGAGGCTGATACAGCCCGCATGGTAAAAGTTATAACGGGCATTCAGGACAATGAATATATTCAGGTCCTTTCAGGTCTTGAGGCAGACCAGGAAATTGTCATTGGTCCCTATTCCACGGTTTCAAGAAAACTAAAGAATGGACTTATATTAGAACGAAAGGAAGAACGAAAGACCAACAAATAATCGATTCTCTCATTTTGATGTGAGACAGAATAATTAAAAATCAACATTAGCCATGCACACCGGATTGGACGTCATGTCAACAGGATCTACTGCCGTAATCTGAATCATCGTATAATTTAAATCTGTATTGAGCAGATACATACTGTCATACTTGATGGGTGGATGAATCATGCCGATCATATGAAAGGAACTATCCTGCCACTTCGTCCATACCTCATAATGCTCCCCTGCCGGTATGTCCGGTAGCTCAAGTACCTGCAGCATCATTTTTCCAGATTCTTTACACTTAAAAACTAATACTTCTGCATCCGGCGTTGATTCACACCCTTTAACTTTAAATCGCTCAGTGGTCGAAGAATTTAGAAATGCAGAACGCTCAGTGACTTGTTTAGAAAATGATGACATCTCTGCTAATCTAGCTTTATCCGCTTCTGATTTTGCACATTGAGAATGGTACGTCTTTTTTAAATCAAAATGCTCTCTGCACAAAAAGGCAAAAGCAGCCAGAGAGATGAAAACTATAATAGCAGAACCTCTAAGAACTCTACGCTTTGTCAAAATAGAATTTTGTAAAACCGGTTTAGTAAGCTTTCGATTAAAACTTCCACAAATTTTAGACCGTGCCGTATTCAACTGATCCTGAATATCAGGATACAGATGAGCCAGCCTTTCAACTTCCTCGTTCTCCAGTTCAGTTGTCAGGCCTAAGACATACTTGTCTATCCAACCGCCATCTATTAATTCTTTTTTTGTCACTTGTACATATGTATTACTACACTTAGATAAATAACAAATTCCCAAAAAAGTTGTGTAAATCGGTTAAAAACACCCTCTTTAGAACTTGTATAAAACGCATCCTCCCATATCACTGGACGATGAATCCGTCCTTAACAATCCAGATCACCAAAGGTTTTAACCTCATTTAATTAAATGCAAAAAACACGCAGGAAGGGTTCTTTGAAGGATAATCTTATCTCAGTCAATACATTCTACGCAAACAAGTAACCATAAATATTTCTTCCGAAAAGTACGGCTAGACATCAAATTCAATGGTATCGCCGGTATTCAATTGGTCCCCTTTTCCTGATTTAGATTACTTTCCTCCCTTGGCTTTGCCCTTCTTAGAAGTAGATTTCTTAGAAGCTTTTTCCTTTTCAACTGAAGATTCATCCGACCCAAAAAGATCACCTTGCATAGAACCGGATCCAGTATCTGATTTCTTCCGATCTTCCGTTTTAATAGGCTCGGCTTCCTGCTGAGAATCTTCCTCCTGAACGCTAATCAGCTTTTTATCCACCAATTTATTTCCAATAGCCTTCCAGCCTTTGATCTCGATATACTCAGCCGGCTGAATACTTTCAACCACTTTCTGCCGCTGACTCATGTAACCATAGGTGACAATCGCTTCCTCATCAAGAGAGACATAATAAACTTTTGAATCCTTGTGATCAGAAATAAACTTGAAGCGCTGTCCTGTAGTGGTCGTCTCTATTTGGAATCGCTTCACCATCGTCCACTGCTTTTCGCCTTCAAAATAAATTACTGAAACTGCAGCTTCCGGCAAAAATTTTCCGGCAAAGAGTAAATCTTTCATTTCAATTTTCCCTCCCGGATCTATATCCGTAATCTCATACTCCCCTGAGGCAAAAACAGAAAGTAGCTGATCTCCTGTATCAAATGATCCAAGGAATGTACCACGTTCATCAATATTAATTCTGCCACTCACACTATCATGCCAATATTTTTGTGCGCCAAGCGTACTTTTCCCAACTTCCATCTGTGTGACTTTCCGCACACCATAACGGGTCACAATATTTCCTCCGGCACCCCTTCCCTTTATCGCCAATTCTTCGAAGTAAAAATCAAATACTTTATTACGTGCTTTACTTCCGGGTGTTAGTTGAATTTCTACATGTTCTGATTCCCCATTGGGGTGAGCAGAAAAATGAAGCACTTTAGAGCCTTCACCCCCTTTTGTTAAATCGTATTCTTTGTCACGTGTAATGGAGGTGACGTTAAAACGCTTTGCAAAAGATTTTCCACTTTTTCCATCAACATAAATCAAGTGATAGGTCGTGCGATCATCTCCTCGTTTCCACACATCCACGTGGATAATATTCTTTCCCATGAATACTTTGTCCGAAATTTTAGAAACCACAAACTTCCCATCCTTTCTAAAAGCAATGATCTCATCTATTTCACTGCATTCCCTGACAAACTCTTCCTTCTTCAGTCCATGTCCAATAAATCCCTCTTTGCGATCTACATATAGTTTGGCATTACTGGCAATCACCTTAGCCGCAGTGATGGTATCAAAAGTTGTAATCTCTGTTTTCCGTTCTTTCCCTTTTCCATATTTAGCCAATAACCGCTCGAAATAATTAATCGTGTACTCTTTCAAATGTGCGAGATCATGCTTCACCTGTGTAAGCTCCTCCTCGATCCCTTGAATTAGTTCGTCGGCTTTGAAGGTATTGTATTTGGAAATCCGCTTAATCCTAATTTCCGTCAGACGCTGGATATCTTCCTCTGTAATATCACGAATCAGTAAAAGTCGTTTCTCTCCACTTTTCTTTTTCGTCGAAGGCGTGGCAACATATTTAGATAGCCCAACTTCGATGGCCTCTAAAACCTCCTCCCAGGACTCACATTCTTCTATATCGCGATAAATCCTTTGCTCAATAAAAATCTTTTCAAGACTTGCGAAATGCCATTTTTCCTGGAGTTCTCCGAGGCGAATAGTCAATTCTTTCTTCAGTAGATCCTGTGTATGGAAAGTACTCATTCGAAGCATTTCCTCCACACTCAAAAAGACAGGTTTTTGATTGATAATGACGCAAGCATTGGGTGAAATGGATGCTTCACATTGTGTGAAAGCATAGAGCGCATCAATCGTCAGATCGGGAGAAACACCGGGTTGCAACTCAATCAGGATTTCAACTTCAGCCGCTGTATTATCACTAAGTTTTTTAATTTTTATTTGTCCTTTTTCACTAGCCTTAACGATAGAATCCATCAGACTTCCCGTGGTCACTCCGTATGGAATCTCTCGTATGATCAAAGTGCTTTTATCTACTTTGTCAATCTTTACTCTGACTCTTACTTTCCCTCCTCGCAATCCATTCTGGTAATCGCTTACATCGATCATACCACCGGTCTGAAAGTCAGGGTATAATTTAAATCTTTTATCCTCAAGAACTTTTATGGAACATTGAATGAGTTCAATAAAATTGTGTGGAAGTATCTTTGTGGCAAGTCCTACCGCAATCCCTTCAACACCTTGCGCCAATACCAGCGGAAATTTTACCGGAAGCGCTATTGGTTCATTTCGTCGACCATCATAAGACACTTGCCAATTTGTCGTCTGAGGATTTATGGCAACTTCCAGTGCAAATTTTGTTAGTCTTGCTTCGATATATCTAGCAGCAGCGGCACTATCACCTGTCCTAATATCACCCCAGTTTCCCTGTGTATCAACCAATAAATCTTTTTGCCCCAGATTGACCAATGCATCACCGATCGCTGCATCGCCATGCGGGTGATACTGCATGGTATGCCCTATGATATTGGCCACCTTGTGAAAACGACCATCGTGAATATCATTCATGCTATGGAGTAGTCTGCGCTGCACGGGCTTGAGCCCGTCATTGATATCGGGTACGGCGCGTTCCAGGATTACATAAGAGGCATAATCAAGGAAATAATCTTCATACATCCCTCCCAGGTAGGTAATACCGGGCTGATCAGAAGATTGTAAAGATGCTTTTCGGGTGTCTTTTTTCTTACCCATAGGATTTATTCATACAGAAAAGCAAAGATAGTGAACCCATGAGTGATATTAGATTTCCCAACCATATGAAATTGAAATAAAGAAGTAACGCCTTCAAAAACACAGATCATTTAAATAAAATCGTCAACATCATCAGGGGTTGTATCCTAACTATGCTCGATCTTGTTTTTTAATGCTTTTAGTGCCTTGTAGTCTTTGCCTTCCTGGTCATCTGACTTCAGCAATGCTTCATCAAGAATCTTGATGGCCTGTTCTTTTCCCTTTTCCTTATAAACCAACTGAGCATACGTGGTCACATAAACCGTTGTTGCGTTTTTGTCGGTAGCTGCTCGCTGAGAAAGTTCCAGTGCGAGATTCCGGCAATTCGGATTATCTGAAGCAAACTTATCAAGATCTTTGGCGAGAAGATAAAGTCCTTCAGGATCATTTTTGAGATATTTTTTAACGTACTGATTCACTGATTTATCAATGTCCGATAAGGAATGGAGAGCCAATGCATAATGGATTTCACTCTCCGCATAAAACCGATCCGCCTCACCTGGCATATGGCGCTTCATGGCCGCTGTCGCCAGATCAATTAAATCAGGACTTTCAAATTCAATCGCTCGCTTTACTGTATTATCGCAAGCTGACCGTACTTTCGCATTGATCGCTTCCTTATCCACGTACTTGCTAATTTGCACTTTATATTCTTCAAATAAATCAAAGCATTGGCAATCCACTTGTGAGGCTGCTTCGAGGATAAATTTGAGATTCTCTTCTGTGGTTATATCCGCTTGCTCCGCGAGATAATCATTGGCAATTTTAATAGATGGTTTTCCGGCTTTATTTAGGGCAGCGACATAATCATAAACCAATTTATAGCTTCGGTCGCCTTCCTCATAGGCCGCCTCATATTTTGAACTTTTATCGTATTTGCTGATGATTGATTCTCCCATGGCAATTAAATCAACCGGAGTTTTTGCACCTACAGTTTTCTTCACTACTTCTTCGTCAAAATCAATAAAATAAAGCGTTGGATAAGCACTTACCGGAAACTTCTTCCTGAACTCCAGACCCATCTCTTTTTCCATATCAATTTTCAGGCTCAGGAAATGCTGATTGAAAAGGTTTCCTACCTCTGGGTCCGGAAATGTACTGGACGCCATTCGTTTACAAGGTCCGCACCAGGTCGTATAAGCATCAACAAAGATGATTTTGTCTTCTTCTTTGGCTTTCATCAAGGCTTCTTCCCAAGTACCATGATAAAACTCAATGCCCTGAGCTCCTACGGATAATGAGGAGAACGCGATAAAGCAGCACAGTATTAATATCTGTTTCATAAGTCTGTATTCGAATTACAAAATTAAGGAAAAAAAAGAGGGCAGATCACAAACTTATGTTAAACACAATCCAGCCCGCTTTATTGGTTGTTGGCTTCATCCCTCCTGATGATCGCCAATGCCAGGTGTAATCTTGTATAATTGAGACTATCCCCCACTTGCTCTTTTACCTTACCCATACTGGTACTATAGCCACTGGCACGCCATCCCTGCTTAGCCATCATAAGATCATCGGGCAGTAAAAACTGGGTCAGATCAATATTTTCTCCTTTCTCATAAAGCCTGGCCAGATGGCCTGCAATGGTCGAAACAGCCATTTCCCTTTTCTGAGCAATTGCCTCAATGGACAATCCCTGGTGGAATAACTCTAAGGTTTCCACATAGGTCATTCCCTTTGGCTTTTTTATAATGTCCTGATCGCCCATATAAGCTCGAATAGCTTCTACAAAAGATTGCCCGTACTTTTCTGCCTTATAATCACCCACTCCATTTAATTGGGTAAATTCTTCCACCGTCAATGGGCGGACTTCAGCCATTTCTCTGATCGTTCCTTTCGGGAAAACGGAGAATGGAGGAATCCCTTCTTCATGACCAAATTTTTTACACAAGGTTTCCAATCGCTTCATCAGTGCCTTATTAAAAACTTCACGTTTCGGTTTCCTCTGGATGATTGGCTCATCGAGTGGATCTGCCGGCCGTTGCAAAGTCACCGCTTTTCGCGAAAAAAGAACCTCATCACTCAGAGGGGTACAAATCAAAACGGAATGATTAACATAATCAATATCTAAAAGCCCCTGGTTAATCAATTGCGTGATATAATTCATCCAATCTTTCCAACTGGTCTCTTTGCCGGCGCCATATGTTTTGACAAACTGTAAGTTACGCTCATAAATTTCTTTTCGCCCTGAGCCTCTGAGCACATCAACCAACATACCTATCCCTACTGATTCATTGCAGCGTTTACAGGCGGACAATGCCATCTGAGCAAGTCGGGTGCCATCGAATCCTTCTAATGGATGCAAACAATGATCGCAATGTCCACATGGTGTCGAGCGATACTCTCCAAAATAATTGAGGATCACATTGGTTCTGCAATTGGTCGCCTGGCTATACTCCCATATTCTATCTAATTTTTCCGATTGTACACGCTTGAAGGTAGCATTGGCATCACTTTGTTCAATAAAATCGCGATATACACTGACGTCCCGAAAACTATAAAACATCAATGCTTCTGCCGGTTGACCGTCTCGGCCCGATCTTCCAATTTCCTGATAATAATTTTCTATGTTTTTAGGGAGATTGTAATGAATGATCCAACGGATATTGGGCTTATCAATGCCCATACCAAAAGCAATCGTCGCACAAACAATTTTGACTTTATCATATTGAAAATCATCCTGTACTTTTTTGCGTTTTGCATTATCAATTTCCGCATGATAGGCCTCTGCTTTATACCCTGCTTTTCTCAAAGCTGTGGCAATTGACTCAGTAGTTTTTCGTGCCAAACAATACACAATACCGGCCTGTCCATTCTGATTTCTTATAAATGTTTTTATTTGCTCTAAACGTTGAATACCAGGTTTTGCAGAAAGATAAATATTCGGTCTCTCAAAACTCGACAGATAGGTTTTGGGGTCTTTTAATTGAAGTTGCTGACAAATATCTTCCTGTGTTGCTTTATCCGCTGTGGCGGTCAATGCGATCACGGAAGCTTCCGAAAAATATTGAATCAGGCCACGCAATTTTGCATATTCAGGTCTAAAATCATTTCCCCAGATAGACACACAGTGTGCTTCGTCAATAGCGATCAACGAAACATTCAAGGGTGCAATAAACTCAATGAATCTGGAACTCAATGCTTTTTCAGGAGACACATAAAGAATCTTTAAGGTTCCATTTTCGATTTGCCCAATGATCGCATTGGTTTCTTTTGCACTCGTGCCGCTATGTATCGCACCAGCTTTAATTCCATTGGATTGCATGGCGCGTACCTGATCATTCATCAATGAAATCAATGGTGATATCACTAAGGCAAATCCATCTTTGAGAAGTGCGGGTAATTGATAACAAACTGATTTCCCTCCACCGGTAGGCATAATGACTAATGCATGACCCCCTTCCAGCACATGATGAATAACTTCCTCCTGATGAGGACGAAATGTATCAAAACCAAAATGTGTTTTGAGCGTTTGATGCAATAGATCAACTGACATTTTCAGGTAAGAAATTTTCAAATGGTAAAAAGGAATACAAAGCTAAGGGGATTTAACTAAAAAATCCAGTGTGTGCGAAAAGCAAATAAAAAAAACCTTAGAAAAAAAACAGTTTGCGCCTAGAGATGTCGCTCGGCATGATAGGAGGAACGCACCAAAGGTCCACTCTCTACAAAATCAAATCCTCTTTTTAAACCTTCCTCTTTATACATTGCAAATACATCCGGATGAACAAACTCCGTAACGGCAAGGTGCATCGGTGTTGGCTGCAGGTATTGGCCTATAGTTAGTACATCACAACCGTGGCTGACCAGATCATCCATGGATTGAAGCATTTCATCTTTTGTTTCACCCAAGCCCACCATAATACCTGTCTTGGTACGCATGCCTGCTTCCTTTATGCGTTGTATTTGTTCCAAACTTCTGTCGTACTTAGCCTGTGGGCGAACGAGGCGATATAACCGAGGTACTGTCTCCATGTTGTGTGACACAACTTCCTGTCCGCCTTCAATCATTCGATGCAAGGCATCCCAATTGGCTTTGACATCGGGGATCAATGTTTCAATGGTTGTTGACGGGGATAGTTCCTTTACTTTAACGACCGTTTGATACCATATTTCAGCTCCACGGTCCTTAAGTTCGTCTCTATTGACAGAGGTGATCACCGCATGTTTGACTTCCATTAACGCAATCGCTTCAGCTACGCGACGTGGTTCATCCTCATCATATTCATTTGGTCGGCCGGTCTTGACGGCGCAAAAAGAACATGATCGGGTGCATACATTGCCCAAAATCATAAAAGTGGCAGTACCGGCACCCCAACATTCGCCCATATTTGGGCAATTGCCACTTTGGCAAATGGTGTGCAGATCGTAAGTATCGACCAGTTTGCGGACCTTTTTATATTCTTCACCAATAGGAAGCTTCACCCTGAGCCAATCCGGCTTTCGAGCTCTTGGCTGCTTCTCGGTAATATCTAATTCAATCATCGGACGGCAAAGTTAGGTGTTTTTAGTTGAAACTTTCAATGGCCTAAATAGACCAAAAAAACATTTGTAATGGGCAAAGGTTTCTAATTCTGCAGATGAAGCTCAAATTTGGATCAGAAAAAACTGTTCGCTATATTCATAAGACAAAAGCAACTTCCAAAACCTCGTATCTTGTGCGCACCACGACATTAACATCAATGATTTAATCTGAATGAAAATATTCCATTTTCTATCTCAACAATTATGACAACTGCATCAAAGCGCTGGGTAGCCATAGCCATTATCAATTTATGTATTGTAGTCGGGCTGGGGACGCTTATGCGCTATAAAATAGGTTTTGAATTCCCTCATTTCAATCAAAAATATCTGCAGGAGGCTCATTCCCACTTTGCTTTTTCCGGATGGATCACGCATTGTCTGTTTTTCCTCATTGTCGGTGTATTGCGCACGAATCTTTCGAAAATAAATGATCGATTATACACCCTCCTTATCCTTATCAATTTGATCGCTGCGTATGGGATGCTGGTTTGTTTTGCCATTCAGGGATACGGTCCTGTATCACTGACGTTTTCTACTATTTCGCTTTTGGTTGGGTATGTTTTTGCCTTCTTAGCTTTAAAGGATCTCAGTCGATTTTCAGCTGATCATCCGGGAAAGAAATGGATCCAGGCCGCTCTATGGCTAGGCGTTCTTTCCACTATTGGAACCATGGTGTTGTCTCAAATGATGGCCACAAAAAATTATGATCAGGACACCTATCTTGGATCCATATATTTCTATCTTCATTTTCAATATAACGGGTGGTTTTTATTTGCTTGTATTGGAATCTTTTTAGACTACATCAAACATGAAGTAGTTAAAGCGGATATAGGCATGAAGGCTTTTTGGCTCATGTTTCTATCGTGTATTCCTGCTTACTTTTTATCTACGCTTTGGGCAGATATTCCTATGTGGTTGTATATCATCGTAGCGATAGCTGCTATCTTACAATTTATTGGTTGGTGGTATTTGATTCGATTTATCAAAATCAATATGGATAAAATCAGATCAAAGTTCTCCGGAATAGTTCTTCTATTATTTTTAATCGTGGCTTTAGCTATTACCCTAAAATTTCTCTTACAACTTGGTTCGACCATCCCATCCGTCAGCGATTTGGCATTTGGATTCAGGCCAATTGTGATAGCTTATTTACATCTTGTCTTGTTAGTGATCATAACGCTCTTTTTGCTTTCTTTTTTAATGGGCGCAGGGTTTATCAAACAGAACAAAATATCTAAATCTGCAATCCTTCTCTTTGCCAGCGGGGCTATTCTCACTGAAATAGTTTTAATGGTGCAAGGTGTTGCAGGATTTACTTATACGAGCGTACCGATGGTCAAACCCTTGCTTTTCGTATTTGCTTTATCTCTTCTTGGATCCTCTATAATACTAGCTTTCAACACCTCACGAGATCAGACTCCTTGATGTAAATCAGTCCTGCTTGTGATTTGAATCATCGTCTATTGCTTTGTTTTTTTATTCCTTTGATTACAAATAAAACGACATGCAAAAACTATCAATTTTTATGGTATTCATTCTGACAACCCTTCTCATCGGATGTCAGTCAACAGAACAGAAGCAAGACACGACTCAATCCACTAATGATGCACCCGCACTTTCCGGACAAGCCGGTGTGCAAGACGATGTATCAGATGGTGACATTGTAAAGATTGCTGTAGGCAGTAAAGATCACACAACACTTGTAGCCGCTATACAGGCCGCTAATTATGTTGATGTCCTATCGAATGCAGGACCGTTTACAGTATTTGCGCCAACCAATGCCGCCTTTGAAAAATTACCGGCTGGCACGGTAGAAGGACTATTAAAGCCTGAGGCCAAAGATGATTTAGCGAACATTTTGGAATATCATGTATATGTAGGTGTGATTAAGACAGAAAACATGAAAGATGGCCAAACGCTAAATCAGGTGAATCTTAAAAACGTTGATATCACTATCAAGGATGGTGATTATTTTGTCAATGGCTCAAAGATACTTGGGACAGTACCAGCTTCTAACGGTATTGTTTATGTAATAGATGATGTTTTGTTACCACCGCAATAACGGTTGCATGTAAAATTTAATTTTTTCCTCATCATAATATTACAAAGCCGGGCATCTGTGCTCGGCTTTTTTATTGGAGAAGACTCGACTAAGGTAGAGGGTATAAAAACTGAGCCATCGAAGCCTTTGTTCTTCTAAACCGTCTCAACATCATACACCAAAGGTGCTATGTACTCAACCAAAGAGACCGTCAGGTTTCTTGACTCAACACATGGACCAAAGAAAAAATCTACAAATACAAAACCAACAATAAGTAAGAGAATATTACAAATCCTTGCGAATAAACATCCGCCGGGAAATCATAAACGGAATCAAAGTCCATAGACAAAGCAAAACAAAACCAATCACCGCACCAAGTCCAGTACCAAAGAAATCTTTAAATATGGCTCCTGTGTAACCCAACATAGCCGAAACATCCAATTGAAGGATAATAAATATCCGAGCAAGATCAATGGGGTTTAAAGCAGAAACACCCACCATTGCTTTTTCAATAGGATAGTCAGCCAACTGAAACAGAAGAAATAGAACCAACCCATCAAACAGAAGGCTAAAGAAAAGCCAAAGCAATATAGAGATCCCGATACCGCGCGCTTTATCACGCGTCAGAATCGTACATAGAAACCCCAGTGAAACAAAAATGGCAGTAATCATAATCCCCGTTCCCAATAAAATCAATCCTATAGAACCCTGAACAAAAATCATTATAGGAATTCCAGCGCCTACTATAAACGCAAAAGCCAGAGAGGAAAATAATCCCAAAAACAAACCGGTCCAAATTTTACCACGTTTAATCGGTTGACTAAGTAAAAGCTCGATAAACTCTGCACTGTTGTATAGATAAATGGCTGTAAAAATGATACTCACTAAAGGTGTGGTCAATAAAATAATATTGAGTAAAGTCAACACTCCTTTGTTACCATCATCTTCAATGCTGAACACACTCCATGACAATACTGCCAACAACAGTGTATAGGCCAGAACAATCCGGTTCTTAAGAATATCGGAAAATATAAACTTCTGAATCTTATTGAACATGATCCTTTTTTAAAACATGGGTAATGGCCTTGGCCAAACTACTTGTTTGCGTTACTTCCTTTAATTCATCAACAGGCATATGAAATCGAATTTCACCCTCCTGCATCATGATGACATGTGTCACCAACTCATCCAACTCACTCAACATATGAGAAGTGATTAGCACTAATTTTCCCTTCCCTTTTTCTTCAATTATTTTGTCTTTCAATATCTCTGCTGCCAATGGATCTAGTCCAGCAGTGGGCTCATCCAATATCAATACTTCCGGACCAAATAAAAATGAAAGCGCTGCGCTCACTTTTTGAATGGTTCCACCGGATAACGTTCGCATCTTTTTATCCTGCATGCCCTCCAACGCAAATGACTTCACAAGATCTTCATCCAAAGCATCTTTTGTACTTCTAATGTCCTTGATCATTTCAAACACCTGGCCGATGGTCATGTTATCCGGATATCGACCCACTTGCGGCATATATCCGATATCATGTCGATATTTAAAATCATTGGCGATATTCCGACCTTTAAAATGAATAGCGCCTTCAGTTGGGATAACCATTCCAAGGATGCACTTGATCAGTGTTGTTTTACCACAACCATTCGGCCCAATCAAAGCAATACACTGTCCGGGAGCACAGCTGAGGTCAATATTTTTAAGCACTTTTAATTTGCCAAAATTCTTGGAAACATTTTTAATCTCAATCATAAGGGCAAAGCATACATTTTGGGCACATTATCAATAAAATTGTCAGGTGTCAACGTCGGTATAATTCGTTCGGATCGATCCAAAAGTGTTACTATAAAACTTCTGTAAAGCAACATCGCCGGAGGGTTATGTTCTACGATGACTGAAAATACACTTAAAGGCCTGTAAGGTACATCCCCTACTTTATCTTTGTTCAGATCGTAGCCATCGTACTTGTCCCAATAGTTTCCATCAAAAGAATTCAAGACTAAAGAACCATTGGTTCCTATATCAAAAGTATTCCCGACGAAATTATTGTTCAGTATTATATTATCTGCACAACTGGCCTGAACCTTCATGCCCCATCCATTTCCTCTAAATACATTTTTCTCTACACGTATCCGATTAGTTCCTTCCATAAAAACACCTGATGTATTTCGAATAAAGCGATTATTGAACAGATAACTATCTGAAATCTCTTTAAGCAAAAGGCCCGTAGCTGCATCCCCCCAATTATCAATAAAGGTATTATTAAACATCTTGACATTCTTTGTAAACATCACGGCTACGCCGGCTCCATTGCGTCGAAAAATATTGGAGATATAGGCATCGTCATGAGAAAACATAAAATGAAGTCCGTAGCGGATATTATCAGATGAAATATTCCTCCAGGCGATAGCTCTATAAACAAATTCAAAATAAATCCCATCGCGATGGCCTGTGATTGTATTTCCTATAATCTGAATGTCTTCACTTTTCCAACAGTGAATGCCATTGCCAATCTCTTGTTCTTCCTCTCCAAACGCCTCAATTACATTATCCTTTACAAGGCAGTGTTGGCTATACTGAAGATAAATGCCAAAAAAATTATCATAAAGATGATTGTCAATAATTTGAATATATTTACTATCATACACTTTTATTGCCCCCGGGTCATCAAGAGAAGCACGCCCGGAATACTGCACTTTAAATCCAGTAACGAGTACTGAATCTACTTTGATAGAAAGTACTTCATACTTTTTTTGCCCGTCCAATATTGGACGATCCAGGCCTATAAGCGAAACGGATTTATTAAGAATAATATTTCCTTCTTTATAGATCCCGCCATGAACCAGGATCGTATCCCCATTTGAAGAAGAATCAATGGCCACCTGAATAGAAGAAAATGGAAACTTGTCACCAACATGCAGCGTCTCTGCCATACAGCTTGAAACCAAAAGGATCAAGCTAAAAGTCAGAAATGTAATACAATGAGTTCCACTACGGGAAAATAGCATATGTAAAGTTACTTAATCAAATCGTTCCAGGAAATTGGGCTGGCGTTATATTTGGCTTGATACACGGCTGCACTATCGAGATAGGCAAACCCACCTATATTTCCTCCCATCGGGCTACGGAACTCTTCGCTGTGTAGGAAGGTGGCCTCTTTGACATTTATAAATACAGCTGTATTACAAACATCACTGACATAGAACTGATCATACTTCAAGTCAGGATTGTCTTTTCGATAACCTGCCATACAGGTGATATCATCGAATAAATATTGGCGCCCTTGTACGGTCGTCAACTGAGCAGCAAAAGGTGGTTCCGTGATTGTCATTTTGCAGTAGGCACACATATCTTCATTTACTTTTAGTGGCCTGGGACCTGGTGCGCCACATGCTGTCAAAGTCAACAGACTGACACCAATAATTGAAGCAGCAAGTGATGTCTTTTTCTTAAAAAACCTTTTAAACACATTCCGTTCATATAGAAGCACGAACAAAATAATAAGCCCTGTACCAATAAATAAAAGTCCACCACTACTAGGCATTGAGTAGGCGCCAAAATTTAGCAATTGCTTGTAACCAAAAATCGGTGGCTGATAGGACATACCCGGTACAATGATAGCCGCCGTTGGGTCAAGATTGTGACCATAATTATAATTCCATCGGTAAAAATCACCCAGAGCTAAAAGCCCAAAGAGCAGGAAGGAAGTAAATAAAAAATACAATAATTTCTTACGTCCAATGATTGCTGTCACCAAAATGAAAAGCACAAAAAAACCAAGGATATATCTGAGGATGCTAAACTCCACAAAATCTTCGGTGTGCAAAGTAGCCATACCGATATAGTGATTTAGTCCATTGATGATCTCCACATCTCCCGCCAATCGATTGGCATAAATTAAAAGAGCCAGGCCCTCAGGATATTGGGGGGCAATCAAATCGATCTTCCAAAAAGGTAGAAATATCGTTCCTACAAATAATATCGCCGCCAGTACCAAGAGACCTTTTGAAAGATTTGAAATTTTATTTACGTCAATCATTATAAACTATTTAAAAGAAAAAGGGGTACGCCAGTGTTTGTCAACTTGTGTACCCCTTTTAAAGTATTAATTTCTAATCGGTACCGGAAATTACTCTCCGCTTACAGGTGCTGTATCTCCTAAGCCGGATCTCAAAGGTACATTGCTGTTAGCCGGAGAAACGCGAACATATCCTGACATCTCTTGGTGCAATGCACTACAGAAGTCCGTGCAATACATTGGGAACATACCAGATTTTTCGGGCACCCATTTGAGGGTTTGGGTTTCACCAGGCATGATCAGCAATTCTGCATTGTTCGCTCCAATCACTGCAAACCCATGAGGTACATCCCAATCCTGCTCAAGGTTGGTCACATGGAAGTAAACCTCGTCTCCAACTTTTACACCTTCAATATTATCCGGTGCCAGGTGTGAACGAATCGCTGTCATGTACACATGAATCTTTTTTCCATCTCTGACCACTTTTGATTCCTTTTCCCCTTTGGTTGCATACGGGTGCATATTCTCATCAATCTTAAATATCTTCACCGAATTCGGTGAGATTAAATCTGCAGGAGCTGCTTGTGCATAGTGCGGCTCACCGATCGTAGGGAAGTCAAGAATCAACTGCATCTTGTCTCCACTGATATCATAAAGCTGAGCACTTTGACACAATTCAGGGCCTGTTGGCAAATAACGATCTTTTGTGATCTTATTATAAGCAATCATGTATTTACCAAATGGTTTTCTGCTATCTCCACCGGGTATGCAAAGGTGACCTACAGAATAGTATGTAGGTACTCTGTCCAATACTTCAAGACTTTCAATATTCCATTTAACTACTTCTGAAGACACAAACATGGAAGTGTATGCATTTCCATTTCCATCAAACTCTGTATGCAATGGGCCTAAGCCTGGACGCTTTACTTCGCCATGAAGTACTGACTCATACTTTAATACATCAATGCCAAGATAATCTCCATCAAAATCACTAGCGGCAATCGCTGCTTGCATTTTTGCAAAACTAAATACCGGAATAAGTGCTGCTAATTTTCCACTTCCTACGATGTATTGACCGGTAGGATCCACATCACAACCATGAGGGGATTTCGGGCAAGGAATCATGTAACACAAATCATCAAAATCTTCGTAGTCAAGCACCAATACTTCTTTTCTCATTTCAGAAGTACCAGAATGAGTGGCTTCATCCCAAATATTGTGGGCGTAGTTAACAGATTCTTTTCTTCCCTTTCCGGCAGCGATATACTCTTCCGCTTTCTTCCAATTGACCGCCAGAATAAAGTCTTTATCACGCTGTGAAGCGTTTACTTCAAGAAGTGTATTGGCTTGCTCCGTATTGTAACAGGAGAAGAAGAACCATCCGTGAGAAGGACCTTTTCCAGCATGACTCAAGTCAAAGTTTACACCCGGACATTTAATTTGAAAAGCAATATCCATTTCACCTGACTCCTTATCAACAGAGATAAAGCTAAGGTGTCCTTTAAAATTCTTCTTGTAAGAATCAATTGGAACGTCGCCGTTGGCATTATCCGGTGGCACACTAAATCGTGTTCCCGCGATCACATACTCCGTATTCTGAGTAATAAATGGGGAAGAGTGATTACCCGCACTATTTGGTAATTCGATAATCTCTGCTGTTCGGAAAGTGGTTAAGTCAATACGTGCTACACGGGGAGTGTTGTTTCCGTTAAGAAATATCCAACGACCATCTACCTCGCCATCTGTCTGTGACATTTCCGGGTGGTGACTATCATCCCATGGCACAAAACCATGCGAAGTATTCAGCATAGGCTTAGTCTCTTCACTATATCCCCAACCTTTTTCAGGATCAACGGAGAAAACAGGAATAACTCTAAAGAGCCTACCACTGGGTAATCCATAAACAGCAAGCTGACCGCTAAAGCCACCACTCACAAAATTGTAAAACTCATCATATTGACCCGGAGCTACAAAAGCTTTTAAGGCCGCATCACCGGTTACTGCCGATGTCATGTTTTTTGGCTTGCAAGCGATTAGTCCTAACGTGACTAAGGCTATGGCAAGTATACCAAGTTGAAGCTGCTTTTTCATATTGTTTTTATTGAATTATTTAACGCCATCGTTTTTACGCATGTACTCATAGACATCTCTTGATTCACTATCAGAGAGATTCTGGTTTGGCATACGCACCAAACACAATTCAAGCTGAGCCTGAACGACCGGATCTTTTTCGATCATTGGATCAGGGTCGGAAATGAAATTCATGATCCACTCCCCTTTTCTTCTTTTGGTGACACCAGACCATCCGGGTCCTACCAGACGCTCTTCTGTCATCTTATGACATGAAGAACATTTTACATCTGCGATTTTTTCACCAGACTCAGCTTTTGCTGCATCTAAAGCATCCGTGACCCCGATATTTTCGGCTGTCCATTTTCCGTGCCCACGATTAGGATCGTACTCCGGACTTTCCTCAGATTTCTTTTCGGTTGTTGCAGAAGGGCTTGTTCCTTTCTCTTCCTTAGTTTCTCCACTGCCTCCGCAAGCTGAAACCATTAAAATAAAGATAAATGCTACTAATAATTTTTCCATGTTTCTATTTATTTAAGACAAAAATATCCCTGAAATCGCCCGCCGAGTATGACCTGGGTCATCATAAATGCTGATTATTGTTGCCTTTTGAGCTTTTCGAGCGGTTGTATTGGTTCTCTCTTCGTTCCAGTAAAAGCAAATAGAGTGTTTAAAATGGAAACCAAACATTCATCTCCTATACCCTGCAAGCATCCAAAAATAAATTATCCCCATTTTTCTATTGGCCTATTACCTTTGTAAAATGTTCAGAATATTAAATCTTCATCCCAAATCCACTATAATTTCCAAAAAAGAGTTGATCAAACCCCTTTCTTTTCTACGCTACAGTTTGATTGGTATTCCTGTTTTATGCCTCTTGGGGTTTCTTGGGTGCCAACCCGGATCAAAACAGGACCACTCAGAAGAACCAGTAACCCGCACTAATTCCGGAGCACCTGACGCCGAGACTCTTGCTATGATAGACAGTATACAATTAGCCCAATCGAAAGTGGATCCAATGAAAGTGACCGTTTTTATGGCTAACGAAAGGGCGAAAATCTACAAAGAGAGAGCAGAAGCACTAGAAGGACTCAACAAGTTGAACTTCCTCGTTATCTATGGCTTTGAGGAATTAAAAGCAGGAAATACAAAAATAGCCATCTCCGTTTTCCAACAAGTTTTGAAAATGGCCGAACCAATGACCATTCCGGGAAAGGAACAAACCATGTTGGAAATGAAAAAGCTATTAGCGCTATCGGCATTGCGACTTGGCGAACAAGAAAACTGCATCATGAATCATACGACTGCTTCCTGCATCGTACCGATCGAGGGGGATGGTCAGCACCAAAAAACAGATGGTTCCGAATTAGCCATGTCGCTTTACCAGGAAATATTGAAAGCGAATCCGGATGATTTGACATCGAAAGTTCTATTAAATATCGCTGCTATGACGCTTGGAAAATTTCCGGAGGGTGTTCCTGCCTCGATGCGACTCCCGAAAGGTTACTTTGAATCATCGGTTGATTTCCCTCGATTTACTGACATTGCTTCAGGCCTTGGACTTGATTCGCGTGGATTGGCGGGTGGCGTGGCTGTTGATGATTTTGATAATGATGGACTATTGGATATCATGGCTTCGGAATGGGGATTTCATGATCAAATCCGATATTACAAAAACAAGGGGGATGGAAGTTTTGAGGACATGACGATGCTGGCCGGCTTAAAAGGCGTAACCGGCGGTCTAAATATTCGACATGCCGATTACAACAATGATGGATTCCTTGATGTGCTCGTTTTGCGTGGCGCATGGTTTAGTGATCAGGGACAGATTCCAAATTCACTCTTAAAGAATAATGGTGATGGCACATTTACAGATGTAGCAGTAAGTACCGGAATTTATTCTAAACGGCCCACTCAAAATGCAGTGTGGGCAGATTTTGATGGTGATGGATGGTTGGATCTTTTTATTGGAAATGAATCCATTCCGACGGGTGGTAATGCATTTAATTTTCCATCAGAACTATTTCACAATCAAGGTGACGGGACATTTAAAGAAGTATCACAAGCAGCAAATCTCAAAGTCAATTACTTTGTCAAGGGAAGTGCAGGAGGTGATATTAATAATGATGGATTACCTGACCTTTATATATCGGTACTCAACGGCACCAATCAGCTTTTTTTAAATCAGTCTGATGAAAGTGGCATTCGGTTTCAAAACATATCTGGCTCCTCTAATACTGTAGAACCTTGGGTATCTTTTCCAACCTGGATGTTTGATTATAATAATGATGGTTGGCTGGACATTTTTGTTTCAGCTTATTCTGATGGATCGGAAGATTTGCCGGGAAAAGTTTTGCGGGCTTATGGAAAAAAGGATGATCCATTTCGTCCGCGTTTATTTCACAACAATGGCGACAATACGTTTACAGATGTGAGTAGTGCGACCGGATTAACGGAACCGGTTTTTACCATGGGTTCGAATTATGGCGACCTAGACAATGATGGTTATCCGGAATTCTATCTTGGAACAGGCGAACCAAATCTCAAATCAATTGTGCCAAATAAAATGTATTGGAATCGTCACGGAAAAACTTTTGATGACATAACTTATTCCGGTGGTTTTGGAAATATACAAAAAGGGCATGGTGTTGGTTTTGGTGATATGGATGGCGATGGCGATCAGGACATGTATGTGATCATGGGTGGAAGTTTTGAAGGGGATATCTACCAAAATATCTTTTTTGAAAATCCGATTGGGCAAAACAACAAATGGATCATCCTACGTCTGGAAGGTGTTCAATCAAATCGCAAAGCTGTTGGTGCTCGTGTTGAAATTGAAATCACGGAAGGTGCCGTCAGTAGAAAAATCTATGGAATGGTTTCTCCCGGTTCAAGTTTTGGCGGCAATAGTTTACAACTTGAAATAGGCTTGGGTCAAGCAGCAAAAATCATTTCTGCGAGAATCTTCTGGCCTGGAAAAAACAAGACTCCTCAGGTTTTGAGTAACCTAGTGATCAATAAGGTGTATGATGTCAAAGAAGGTCAGGACCCGAAGTTGGTTGATCATAAATATGTGCCTTTCAAAAAGGAAATGCACGGAGGGCACCAACACCAAGAAGTGAAAAACTAAAAGTGAAAATCGCAGCGCAGCGCTTGCCCTGAACTCCGACGAAGGAGGTAGTTCAGCGCTTGCCCTGAACTCCGACGAAGGAGGTAGTTCAGGGGGAGATCACGTCCGCTAGGCGTGAGTGAAAAACTAAATGGGTTAGGAAGGTTTTCAGGGTTATGAAACCTACGAAGTGAGCAAGATTAGTCTAAAGTCCTTTTTTAGAGGTGAGGAGTAAGAAGACAAATGCCTAGTTAAGAATTGGAATAGCGCCTTGTTCAAACTTACCGCCAAAACGGTATACAAGTGAAACTCTGTACAACATATCTGCGAATGCTGCATCCCCATGTCGCTGTCCTGTTGGATCAGACAGATCGTAAACACTTTTCGTACGGTTGCGGTACATTGCAATCGGAAAGTTAAAGTTTACATTCAGGTGCTTGTACATATACGATAAGCCAGGCTCAAGGGAGATAATATATCCCGGTCTGCGATAACCATTACTATCTCCAAATACATCCTGGCTTGGCACGCCTTCAATGCGCCCCCCTAGGCTGATCGACAAACCTGCTTCCGGCCATAATCCATAATTTAATCCCACTGCCGCTGAATACTGATCCGCAATAGAATGATAGGCTATAATAGGATTGGCACCATCAAGAGATCCACGTGTCAAAGTTTTATTTACACTTTCGGGATTAAATAGGTAGAATCCATTAAAATACACCCAACCTTTATTGAATACTTTCCAGAATCCCTGGATCTCTGTACTGAAACCCCATCCGCCATCACCCAACTGAATCGATTGATCCACCGGCTTGGTTGAAATAGAGTCCATCCCATCGCTTGATATCTTGTGGAAATCGCCTTGGACATTTTCATTTCCGGTAGGCAACTTAATTCCAAGACCTACAGAAATATTTCCATTCAAATTTTCTTTTTGCGGATTCAATAACCAATAATTCGTGGTGATTCGCATATCGCCAAGACCGGAAGAGTTAGTGTGAAATCGGAGCTGATCCGGATTACTACTTGTACTATTGCCATAGTGCTCATAAAGCGAAGACCGGTCATAATTAAGATAGGGAAGATTGAGCGATAAGGATAGTCGGTTGGTCAGCGCATACGAAACGGTAAAATCCACAGAATGAGACAGATTTTCAACCTGTGTACCATATTCAATGCGCTCATGTTCCTCCATATCTCCTCGAAAATGTCTGAAAGATTTAAAATACTGATAAGTACCTGAGACCTGCCACTCTCCTTTCGTCAATAATCCCAATTTGTTGGCATGCGCACCTGAAGAGCAACTCATCGGTCGAACAGCAACGCAGCCTTGCCCATAGAGCACATCCGTCACCATCAGAAAACAAATCAGTAATACTGGAAAAACCGGGAAGCCGGCCTTATATAAGTTGGATGCAAAAGTGGGTGATTTCATTTGGCTTTAAAATTTAAAAAACCGGGGTAATTTCGGTGCAAAAATAGCAAAAGTTCGATTGGTAGTACAATTTTTATACCAGTTGACCCAATTTCCAAAATAAGGACACACTTACCACCGGTCGCCATCACCGTTCGACAAATCTCTTAAGGCGAAAGACCCGATCTGCCACAGACATAGATTTTCACTCTATTCCTTCCTACCTTTACTAAATGACCCAATTCCGTTTTTCAATGATTGGCTTATGTCTTCTCACCCTGTTATCAGGATGTAAAGACGAGACCAGCAAAGCCAATTCCCAAGTTTCCGCCGGACCAACAGAAGCAGTGATCAAACTTGAATCGCTTCCCCCCAGCCAGACTGGTATAGAATTCAACAACCAAATCCCGGAGGAAGGCATGGTCAATATCTTCACCTGGCATTTCCTGTATAATGGTGCCGGGGTCGCTGCCGGTGACATCAATAATGATGGATTGCCGGATTTATATTTTGCCGGAAATATGGTCCCCGACCGACTCTATTTGAATAAAGGAGATTTTACATTCGAAGACATCACAGCCAACTCAGGAATCAGTCCACAGATATGGTCAAGTGGAGTGACGATGGCAGATGTAAATGCCGATGGTTTAATGGATATCTATGTTTGTCGAAACTCACCGACCGGAGTGGCGGATAACAACCGAAACAAACTTTACATCAATCAGGGTAAAAACCTTTTCAGAGAACAAGCCGCCGCCTTTGGCATAGACGATATAGGCTTTAGTGTGCAGTCCACTTTCTTCGATGCCGATCAGGATGGTGATCTTGATATGTATCTCGCTAATCAACCGTTTGATGAATTTGCACGGCTTGTTAACCGACCTGAAGTCGTGGCGGGATATCCGCAAACCGATCGAATTTATTTTAATGAAAATGGAAAATTTGTAGATAAAACGGCTGCGCTTGGCCTGACGAATTCACGCTATGGACTTCAAGTCAGTCTTGGCGATTTTGATCTCAATGGTTGGACCGATATTTATGTCACGAATGATTATCATCATGCCGATCACCTCTACCTGAATAGTAAAGGCATCTTCTACGATGCGCTGCCAACACATACCGGGCACGTTTCATTTTACTCCATGGGCGCAGATGTTGGGGATATCAATGAAGATGGTTGGCTGGATATATTCACCCTCGATATGGCCTTTGATGATCATGTGAAATCCAAAACCAATATGGGATCTATGGATGCTGAGCGATTTTGGAATATCGTTGCCGAACAGAAACATTATCAATTCATGCAAAACGGTCTGCAGGTGAATAACGGTCGTGGGTATTTCTCTGAATTGGCTCAGGTCGCCGGCATCGCAAAATCAGATTGGAGCTATGCAACCCTTTTTGCAGATTTGGATCTCGATGCAGATCAAGATATCCTCATCACCAATGGCGTTCTTCGTGATCTGCAAAACAATGATTTTAACACCATGGTCAAGAGCCGCTACAAGGGAATGGTTGGGCCTGAAAATTATCTCGATATCCTCAAAGAACTACCTTCAAATCCCGTCGCTAATATCATCTTTCGTAATGATGGGCAAATGCAGTTCAGCAAACTTTCTCCCGAAGCCGGATTTGACACGCCTGGCTTTTCTCATGGAATGGTTTATAGTGATCTAAATGGTGATGGACTCCTCGATGTCGTGATCAACAATATGAATGCCCCTGCATCGATTTATAAAAATGTTAGCACAACGAATGGTCATTATCTAAAAATCAAATTAAAGGGACCTAAAGGAAATCCGGATGGTTTGGGTTGTAGCGTCATCGTATATACCCATGGCAAAAAGCAAATCAATACAATGCAAACTTCGCGTGGATATTTTTCTGCTGTTGAACCCATCTTGCATTTTGGTATTGGCACTTCAACGGCTGTGGACTCTGTCAAAGTATATTGGGATGCGAAGACCATGTCTGTTGAAAATAAAATTGACGCAGATCAAATGCTAACGATTGTATATGATAAGGCAAAGAAAATTCCTTTTGCAGTAGATCCGCAATCTACTTTTACAGCAAGTTCTGTAAAAGGTGTTGAATTTATTCATCAGGAAAAAAACTTTGATGACTATAACGATCAAATACTACTACCCTACAAACTCTCTCAAAATGGACCGCATATAAGTACCGGCGACATCAATGCGGATGGCCTTGAAGATTTCTTTATTGGCGGAGCTGCCGGACAAAGTGGGGCAATATTTATTCAATCATCAACCGGGTTTACGAAAACGAATCAAGAGGCTCTTTTGGAAGATAAAAATCACGAAGATCAGGCATCCACTTTTTTTGATTTTGATGGTGATGGAGATCTCGATCTCCTTGTGATCAGTGGGAGTAATGAATTTTCAGAAGGTGATCCATTGCTAAAAGACAGGCTATACATTAATGATGGAAAGGGTGTTTTCAAACGTGCAGACAAACAAACATACCCAGACTATTCCATCAATGGGCAAACCGTTGTTGCTTTTGATGCCGACGGTGATAAGGATACAGATCTCTTTATTGGCGGTCGATTGATTGGTGGACAGTATGCGATGCCTGCTTCCTCCAAACTGCTCATCAATGAAGGTGGACGATTTGTGGATCAAACTAAATCACTTGCTCCTTTTCTTGAAAAATTTGGGATGGTGACTGATGCTGTTGTGGATGATGTGGATCTCGATGGTGATTTAGATATCCTGGTGGTCGGAGAATGGATGGAACCTACTTTACTCCTAAACGATGGAAAGGGTTCGATGACTGCACAGGTCATTGAAAATGGTGGTTCGGGGCTATGGTGGACGATTGAAAAAGGAGATTTTGATCAGGATGGAGATGCAGATTTTATACTGGGTAATCTTGGATGGAATAATAAATTCGGTGGTTCGCGTGGTACCAAACTGGAGATATTCTCGAATGACATTGATCAGAACGGAAACTTTGATGTTGTGCTGGCCACTACAAAAAAAGACGAGCTTCTGCCTGTTCGAGGCAGGGAATGTTCCTCACAGGAAATGCCATTCATTCTTGAGAAATTCCCCACCTATGAAAGTTATGCGAATGCTCGTCTCACGGATATTTATTCAGAAGAAATGCTTGAGAAGAGTGTGCACAAGAAACTAACTACGATGTCCAGTCGGTATCTTCAAAATGATGGCGTCGGAAATTTTACGGTTAGTGATCTTCCGTTAAGTTGCCAGACCGGACCGTTAAAAGCGATTTGCCCGGTAGATATTAATGCGGATGGTTTTCTGGATTTCATCTATGGTGGAAATCACTTCCCTACCGAAGTTGAAACAGCTCGTTATGATGGAATGATGAAAGGAATCTGTATCGGAGATGGCAAAGGGCATTTTGATTGCCGCCCGATATCAACAGATGGAAAGATGCTGACAGAAGATATCCGATCCATTGTGGAGATCAAAACAGGTGATTCCAGTTATTTTCTCGTGGGGGTTAATGATGGAAAAATGCAGACGCTTTCGATTACGCGGTTCCTACTTCGCTAAAGCTTCGGCGGACAAGGGAGGGGTGAGCGAAGCGTAGACCCTGTACTCTGACGAAGGAGGTAGTACAGGGGTGTTCCGCTGTGGCGGAAGGTGAGTAGAGATCGGTGTGGCACACCTGCCGGGTCGCTTGTGTTTTGAGGGTGTGCGACACCTGCTGCGCCGCTTATTGAATTCTGGAGGAAATCAGCGAACTAGGGGTGAGTGGTTGAAGGGCAGAAGAGGACTCCTTCTCGGCCTTAGGAGGATTCGGCGGCTAAAAGGGGATAAGCAATATATTAAACTCCCCATCTTTGCGTGCTTTAAAGGTGCGTGTACTATGCAGCTCAAGCTCCATGAGCCGTTGTTGGCGTTTGCTCCAACAACATCATTGAACCAGAAGAATTCAACTTTGCTCAGGACCACAATCGGGATTGCGAGTCTATGTGAAATAATTTGGTTCAAGGTTTAAGGTTTCGGAAATTCAAATTTGCCCTTCGCGACTTAGGGTGAAAAAGTGAAAAGAAGTGAGCAATTCAAAAGGCTGTGCCCAAGCCATTGCATGGAGATCTTGTCAGCCTGTGGCTCATGCTCCTGGAACAGCTGTATCATATTTAAGGATTTGACGCTGGAAACAAATGTTGTTGGAGCATCCACCTAAGGTGGACAAGCTCTCCAACAACGGCAAATCTCTGCAACTCAACGTTCAGTGTAATTAATTTAATGAGTGAGTGGTTGTCCGAATCTGAAACAGGTTGATATTTTCTCGATCAACGCCCCTATTCGGTCGCTATGATGCAAAGCTTAGTCAAATCTGGCATCGCACAAGTCGTTAACATCAATCAAATTAAATATAAATAAAACATATAATGAGCTGTTAATCTATATCTTATATATTACAATCGCGAATCTGAAGCCGTTATCTCATTGAAAATCAATGTGTTTTCAGCTTTATCATCAAAAACCGCTTATCTTTACAGTCTTGTATGTTAATTCTCTCAGAGTTAACTGAGTTGATCCAACTCAGATGCCGTGAAGGCTTAACGTAAGGCGGGTAATGTATCGCGACTTCGCAGATAGCCTTACCATATTTTTTAATTTAACTATTTAATAGTGTCATTTAACAACCTTAAGCTCATTGAGCCCGTGCTCAGAGCATTACAGGAAGAGGGCTATTCCTCTCCTACCCCTATTCAGCAACAAGCCATCCCCGCGATTTTAGATGGAAGAGATGTCAAAGCTTGTGCCCAAACAGGAACCGGAAAAACAGCAGCGTTTGCCATTCCACTTCTTCAATTGATGCACCAGGTACAGATCGAAGGACCACAAAACAACCAAAAGAAAATTCAGGCATTGGTGCTTACACCAACACGTGAATTGGCCATTCAGATTGAAGAGAGTTTTAAAGCCTATGGCCGACACCTCAACCTTCGCCATCTGGTCGTTTTTGGTGGTGTCTCTCAAGTCAGTCAGGTCAACCAACTTAGAAAAGGAATTGATATTCTTGTGGCAACGCCCGGACGATTACTGGATTTGATGCAACAAGGTCACGTCCATTTCAGAGACTTGAAATTTCTCGTGCTGGATGAAGCTGATCGAATGCTGGACATGGGATTTGTCAAAGATGTAAAACGCATCATTTCCAAACTCCCTGAAAAAAGACAAACATTGTTTTTCTCAGCAACGATGCCTTCCGAAATCACTGCTTTGTCACAAGTGTTGTTGGACAATCCGGTGACCGTAGAAGTGACGCCGGTCTCATCAACAGTAGATGCAATTCAGCAATACATTTATTTTACACAGAAGCCAAACAAGTCATTTCTACTAAAGCACATTTTGTCCGATCAGTCCATTGAGACTGCGCTTGTTTTTACAAGAACAAAACACGGTGCGGATAAACTTGTGAAATTTCTAAACAAGAGCAACATACGCGCACAGGCCATTCATGGAAATAAATCACAGGGCGCCAGACAAGCCGCTTTGAAAAGTTTCAAGAATAGAAATACACGTGTCTTAGTCGCTACAGATATTGCTGCCCGAGGAATTGATATCGATGAATTGACGCACGTATTTAACTACGAACTACCGGAAGTACCGGAAACCTATGTACACCGAATCGGTCGTACCGGTCGAGCTGGTGCGAGTGGTCATGCGATATCTTTCTGTGATTATGTTGAAAAACCATTGCTAAAAGATATTCAGAAACTGATCAATAAATCTATTCCGGTCAACAATGATCATCCTTATGTCTTAAGTCTTGAGCTTCAAGAAATGGACGCCAAACCCGCAAAGGCCAATAGTCTGAGCATGAGCAAAGGAGGTCGAGGAAGACATACCATCTTTCGCCCGGCAAAAGCGAGAAGGAGATAATTTAAATCTCAATTCATTTTGATAAAAATTAAAAGAGGCTTCGATGAAGCCTCTTTTTTTTGCCCATCAACAATCCATTCCATAAAATAAAAACTATCTAAATAAGGCAAGAATAATTTAACAGTATGACTGACCTTAATTCCAAAAAAGCATTCATTTGCATTGCGCACGACAGTTAATTGAAGGGTAATATTGTATAATTGCAAACGAACGATTTGCATTCAATTTCTACTGTGTATTCAATTCAATTCACATGAAAATATTTCTCCTTTCCCTCGTTATTTCAACTACATTTCTTGTCGATACCTTTACCCAAAACTGCCTGCCCAATGGCTTGGTCATAGTCAGACAAGGACAAATAGATAGTTTTAGCATTAGATACCCTGGCTGTATAAAAGTTGAAGGTGATCTGGAAATAGATGGCTTAGGTGAAAACATTGACAGTTTAGTTGGTTTATTGCAATTAAGAGAAGTTGGCGGAGACCTTATAATTCGAGGCACAACAATAGAATCTTTAAAAGGATTGGATAGTCTAGTATCGGTTAATCGTTCACTTAACATTAGACAAAACCAAAATCTCAAAGACCTCGCTGGATTAGAATCTCTGGAAACCACAGGTTTTAGCCTGGTTATTTACGATAATCAAATCCTCCAAACTTTATCAGGGATAGAAAATCTTAGCACCATTGGCTATAACCTTTATGTTGGATATAATCCTGGTTTGTTGACTATTGAAAATTTGACTAATCTTTCTTCTGTTCAGCAGTCTATTGTTATCTCAAATAATAATCGATTAAAAAGCATTGAAGTGCTCGGTTCGATAAAAGACCTTCGTGAAAACTGTCATATTATATCGAACGATTCACTCCAAAATTTAAGAGGTTTACACGGGTTGAAAACTATTGGCAATTTGAATCTATCAGGAAATAAATCTCTAAAAGATTATTCAGGGTTAGATTCCTTAGAAACTATACATGGGGATGTAGAATTCAACGGCTGTCTAACTAAAAACATTAAAGGCTTTCCATCCATTACGGAAATAGGAAGAGACCTAATAATACATAATAATGACTCATTAGAAAATTTTGAGGGGCTTGAATATCTATCAAAAATAAGTAGGTCACTATCAATAAGTAATAACCTCCACCTAACAGATTTTTCTCATCTTAATAGTGTTACTATAATTGGAGGCCTTAATGTAAATAACAACCCCTCTTTGACTACCGTTTTTGGTTTAGAAAATGTAATAACTATAGACGGAGGCCTTAAAATCACATATAACCCAAAACTCTTTGATCTTTCACCTCTGATTAATGCAATAAGCATTAACGGTAAAGTTGAAATATCATTCAATGAATTTTTAACAAGTCTGCATGGGCTCGACAACCTATTAGACGGAAATATAACCTATTTGGAAATACTTGGAAATGACAAACTATCAAATTGCGCAGTAGAAAGTATTTGTGAGTACTTATATGGAGGGGCAGCATATTATGTCGCCGCAAATGATCCGGGCTGCAATACCCGCGAGGAAGTAATCGACATTTGCCTGACTACAGCTACAAACGCCATTGATCAGAATGAATATTCGTTCTATCCCAACCCAACCACTGGCATCCTATTTACTGGCGGCATGGATGATATTCTGACGGATATTAAATTGTCTGATATAAACGGACAAATAATTCGTCTTTCGCATTATGGTCCTGACCAGATCGATATAAGTCATCTACCTGACGGCATTTATTTCCTTTCAATCATTACATCAACCTCTGCAAATTCCATTAAAATTGTTAAGACTCAATGAGAAAAAGGGTGGGTCACATTCAGGTCCTTTCCAATATTGTAGATTTGATCCTCCTTGACTTTTAGTCATCATTTTAATATAGGATATGAAAGTTTCTATTACCGGAGCCACCGGCCACTTGGGAGGCGTGATCGCTCGAGAACTACATCACCGACAATACGACATTAAAGCGTTGCTACGCTCAGAAGTACCTGACAACTTTCAAGAGATTCCAATTGAATGGGTCAAAGGCGATCTACAAAATAAAGAAGCGCTCTCAAAATTGATGGATACTTGTGATGCCGTGATTCATTCTGCAGGATTAATCTCGATCCATGGCGATCAAGGAGGCAAAGTGCCATTGACCAATGTCGAAGGCACAAGGAATATAATGGACGCCGCAAAAGCTGCCGGCGTCAATCGTGTCATCTATATTAGTTCAATACAAGCCTACCAACAAAAACCATCCAATGAAATACTGGATGAAAATCGTCCCAAAGCAACCGACCAATCTTTTGCCTATGATCGCTCGAAAAGAGACGGAGAAAACATTGCACTGTCTTATGTTTCAAATGAAATGGAAGTGATCGTCGTGAATCCAACTACTATCGTGGGCCCATTTGATTACAAACCTTCGAAACTAGGACAAGCGATCATTCAAATTTATTCAGGAAAACTTCCCTTCGTACTGAATGGCGGAACAGACTATTGCGATGTACGTGATCTGGCTCATGCTATTGTCAACGGACTCACGATGGGTCGAAGTGGAGAATCCTATTTGTTAGGTGGTAAATGGCATAGTTTGAAAGAACTAGCCAAAACCATCGAAGCATGCACCGGCAAAAAAATAAAAGTCACTTCTCTCCCCACTATTTTTGCATGGATAGGCTTACCCTTCGAAGCGATCACTGCACGAATAAAAAACAAAGAACCCATCATGTCGCGTGAAGCCATTGTAGCAGTGACTGATGGCAATCGCCATATCAGCAGTGCTAAGGCTCGAAATGAATTACAATACAAAACACGCCCATTGCATGAATCGATCAAAGACCTCTGTGACTGGTTTAAGAAAAATGGATATCTTGAGTAGTGACCTGATCTGTACCAATTAATTATAACCACAAGCACACACCCCTATACCTCCATGAACGATTTAATGCTATCCTATTCGACTTTTCAGACGATTTTATACTGTTGGATTGCCTTAGCAATTGTCATTTTTTTTCTTCTTCTGAAAATCACTGCGCCCTATGGACGACATATCGTCCGTGGATGGGGCCCTAGGATTAGCAACCGGCTGGCATGGATACTTATGGAATCGCCTGTACTCATCGTCCTCTTCTATTTTATTTTCTCCTCGCCGCAAAAGCAAACAATCATTACCTGGACAATGATCGGACTATTCAGTCTACACTACTTCAACCGAACATTTATTTTTCCATTTCGGCTACATACAAAAGGGAAATCTATGCCCTTCCTAATTGTTGTCTTTGCCATCTTTTTTAATTTGATGAATGGCTTTTCGCTCGGCTACTATTTTAGCCATTTTGCTGATTACACTCCGGAGTGGTTTGTGGATCCTAGGTTCATCAGTGGCATTCTATTGTTTTTTATTGGCATGGGCATCAACTGGAAAGCTGATGGTGATTTAATCCGACTCCGAAAGCCAAACGAAACACATTATGTGATCCCGCGAACCCGATTATTCAAATATATCAGTTGCCCGAACTTATATGGGGAGTTAATTGAATGGCTTGGATTTGCTATTCTTTGCTGGAACCTTCCGGCGCTCACCTTTCTCATTTGGACCTCTGCCAACCTGATTCCCAGGGCTATAGCGCATCACCGATGGTACAAAGAAAAGTTTCCTGACTACCCTAAGGAGCGAAAGGCGATCATTCCTTTTCTTATTTAATAATGGCATATATCGGCATAGGGACCCTTGCATGAAGGGCCTCCTAACCCGATGGCGTCAATTAATGTTATTTTAGCCGACCGATTAAACAAGGAAAATCGCAAAACATTTAAGATATTGCCAACTACTAAGTATTATAAATTTCTAATCCTACATGACTGATTTCGACTGGCATTCATTACTTCAACCTCAGTGGTACGTAGCCCATGGGGGTGTATGGATTATTCTCCTGATCGTATTTGCCGAAACAGGCCTGTTTATGGGGTTCTTCCTTCCTGGTGACTCATTACTTTTTGTGGCCGGCATCATGTGGCGAGACCTGGAAGCTGGCTTTTTTAATCTTCCTTTTATTGTGATCATGGTCTTAATATCGATCGCTGCCATTCTGGGCAATCAGGTAGGTTATTGGTTTGGCCATAAAATAGGCCCCGCCATGTATACCTGGAAAGATCGATGGTATTTCAAACAAAAATATTTGCAGCAAGCCAGAATCTTTTATGAAGACCATGGTGCTGGTGCTATTTTCATGGCTCGGTTTCTTCCCTTTGTACGAACCTTTGCACCCATTGTGGCCGGTATTGTACGCATGGAAAAAAAGAAATTTACAGCCATCTCTGTGATCAGCGCATTCGTTTGGGTTTTTTCCATGATGCTGCTGGGTCGTTATCTCCACAAATTTTTATTGGATAAATTTGATTACGATCTTACACATGATCTCGAATTGATAGTGATTGGGATCATCTTTATCTCTGTATTACCCATCATCTTCAAGCTAATTCAAAACAAAATAAAGGAACGAAAGGAAGATCGAAAACTAAAAGAAGAAGGAGAGCAATAATAGGTTTCGCAGCAAATTATAAAACCTAAGGCAGGTATCATTTTATAGGAATTCCTTGGCTTTTATTGCCCCACCAATGAAGGGTTACAAAATTTTATAAAACAAACATGAAACCAACACTCCAAAAGTTTATCATTCGGACGATACTTCGTCCAAGGCACAAGGGTGATGGTATCGCTGAACATTACACTACCTATGATCTGGCGAAAGGTTGGTATGAATTCAAACTTATTGCGAAAGGGGCTGCTTTAGATATCTTTCAAATCGCCCTTGGAATCATTTGTGCAGGATTTGGCTTGAAAGGGTTTCTATTGATCAATGGTTTTATCGATGGTGGTGCTACCGGCATTTCTCTATTGCTCGCGAAGCTGACTGGCATGCCGCTGTCTATTCTCATTCTGTTAGTCAATCTTCCTTTTTTAATTCTTGGCATGCGTGTCATTGGTAGAGGATTCACCATCCGAGCTGTTCTGGCGATATCGGGACTTGCCTTGGCGATCGCCTTTATCCCTTATCCTGAAATAACGAATGACAAATTACTTATCTCTGTATTTGGTGGATTTTTTCTTGGGATGGGCATCGGATTGGCCATACGAGGTGGCGCTGTGATTGATGGCACAGAGGTATTAGCGATCTCTATCAGCCGTACTTCTGGTCTTTCTATTGGGGATATTATACTTATCATAAACATAATTATTTTTGCTTTTGCCGCCTATCTGATCAACATGGAAGTCGCTTTGTATGCCATGCTTACCTATTTATCTGCGTCAAAAACCGTGGATTATGTTTTGGATGGAATTGAAGAATACACAGGGGTTACTATTATTTCCATTAAAGCTGAAGAAATTCGTAAAATGATTGCTTATCGACTGAACTATGGTGTCACCGTTTATAAAGGAGAGCGTGGTTTCGGAAAATCAGGTGAAAATCACCATGATATGGATATACTCTATACGGTACTCACTCGTCTTGAAATCAGCAAATTAAAAAAGGAAGTGCAATTGATCGACAAGAATGCATTTATGGTGATGTCAGGGGTCAATGATACTATCGGTGGTATGACTAAAAAACGCAGACACAAACACTAAGTCATCAGCGGAAAGGTATTCCCTACAAAAGCCTATCTTTCGATACAATTCTGAAATCCCATGAGCACACCGACCAATCAAAACCTGATCCGATCTCTGGGGTTAGGATATGTCATTATCTTCATTCTTGCCAATATTCTTGGATCCGGTGTTTACAAAAAAGTTGCCCCGATGGCCGACCTGCTCAATTCTTCAGGCTGGGTGCTGGTTGCATGGGTACTTGGTGGAGTCGTTACGCTCTTTGGTGCATTGAGTAATGCAGAAATCGCCGGCATGTTGGCCGATACAGGTGGTGAGTATGCTTATTTTAAAAAAATATACAATCGATTTCTTTCATTCATGTTTGGTTGGGCTAGTTTCTCCGTTATTCAGACAGCCGCAATTTCTGCAATCGCCTATGTATTTGCTCAATCCTTTCTTTCGATTGTAGGCATTCCTCAGATACTACCGGAACTGGCAGAAATCTCTATTGGTGGTGTTTTTTATCCCTTTGCTGATCTCACAACAAAATTGATTGCTATTGGATTGATCATTTTACTCAGTGCCATCAACACGCGAAGTATTAAGTCAGGCGCCAATTTAAG
>JBBKXT010000296.1:0-3221 GCA_037969625.1 Saprospiraceae bacterium | reverse complement strand
TTGTTGGAAGCAGTGGTTTTAGAACACGTCAATGGATGCTTGCATATCAACATGAATTCCAATTGCTTGAATTTCCTTCAGAAGTTTGATCTTCCATGCACCCTGACTATCGTATCTCTCATATAGGATTCCTTGCAAATCACTAGGGATTTCTATATCTTCTTTTACAATCATTCTGAGGCGCTCTTTACCCAAAACACCCATGAAGAACCCAATTTCTAGAATAACATTCTGCCTTGCACGACTAGATCCATCAGTAGTAAAGTCATCAGGTGTCAAGAGTGCAACTGCATAGCCTGCAATTTTTGTTTCTTCAATCAACTTATCTATTATTGTCCGACCTCTGTCTGCTTGCTCATGAAGAATAATGCAATGAACCCCCGCTCTTTTTAAAAGTAATTGAACCTCATGTTTTAATGAATTATCATGCCCATGGATGATAAAAGCAGTAGTTTGATTTATTTTTAAAGGCGATTCATCAGATAATTCAGGATTTGCGTTGATAATCTCTTCTAGGACTAATTGAAGATAGCCAAGAAATGAATCATTAATTCTACTATAGTTATCTGTATATCTTTTCTCCCCAAACAAATTTAATCCAAAAGATTTTAACCATTCATCACTATTCTCAGCTATACTATTGTATACATCAAAAGAAAGTGATTTAGCATCATCAAGATTATTGGGGAGTGTCCAAGCTCTATTATTGCCACTCCAATCCTTCCATTTTGCTCTTTCATTTTTATAATGTGAATAGAGCTGATTGTCCTTAATTTCTTCTTCTAAATAATTGAATAATTGACCAATAACACCAAAATATGTATGGAATTCAGCTTGAGCAATTTGTTGAATAAGAAAGGATACTTTTTTAGGATTAAGGGCCATATAAAAAAATTTATTTTTTCAAATTGTTTTTTGCACGTCAATTGTTCTATTAAGTAATATTAACTATTGCAAAATTAAACAACCCCCATCAATAAAGACTGTGGATATTCACCGGCAAGATCAATTTGCCTTATTGCAGATTTAACCATTGAATGAAATCTATAAATATGGCCTTTTCCACCAATGCCAATAATTTCCCTTTCAGTTTTGCTCTCAATTAAAAGAGTCTCTATTCTTTCTTCATTTTCAGATAAAACAGAAATCATATCATCATATGTAAGTCCATCCTCTGGAAATTCATTGGATTTCGTCAATCCATTAAGGAGTTTGAATAATTGTTGTGCTTTAAATGGAGCATTCTCTAGTATAGCTTTTCTTGCATTATCATAGAAATCTTTAGGTAGTTTGTCAGGGTGTTTTGTAATTAGTGTCTCGTAATCTGCTCTGTATTTTTTAAGATTCTGGATTAAATGTTTTATCATAATAATAATAATTTGGCGTTTATAGTGATTAAGATATGATTATAGTTTTTTTGGGGTGTATGAATAAAAGATAGCCCAGGCATTATCTGCTTGCTTTTCTAGGCGGAATGAATTTATATGATCTATTTCTGGATCTTCTTCAGCAATATCAATATATAAACTTACTACTTGTTTCAAGTACTTCGGAAAAGCAAGTATACGGTCAAGCTCTTTGTGAAACGCGCATGTGTCAACGGGGTATTTCTTTGCGTAAGAAATAAATTTTTGATCAAGTTGGGGTTCAGTCATCATATCTTAGGTTTTAGTGCGAATTAATTTTCATTGCTTCCAACGTTTTGCAGCTACCCGAAGGGCGGGACTTTTACCACAAAACTTGATTTGAAAAACTAATATTTGATTAACCACAAAACTGTCTTTGGAACACGAAACCCCGCCTTTTGGGTAGCTGCTGTTACCAGTAGTTGTTCTTCGTCTATTCATATTGTTATTCCGTTTTCAATTTGGTAAAAGTATATTGAGTTTTAGCTTTATTAGGTCGTCCAAGTCGTAAATACTTTTCTTCAAGTTTAAATGGTAAAAACGGTTCTAATCTTTCAATAGTCCTTTTGAAGTTTTCGTCTGCTTGTTCAAATGGAAAATAAAAGTCTGGGCTACAAATACAATTTCTCGAAAGCCAAATCAATAAACTTGTTTGTTCTACTTGGTTTGGAATTTCAGTCTTTGTTGTTGGGTCAATTAATTTGAAATGAAATGTAATTATCAACTCAACAGGTCCAAGAGTGAATTTTGGCCAAGGTTGTCCTTTTATTAAATAGTCAATTGCTTTTTGCAAGTCTTTTACTTCAATGTTCCATTCCGTTTTTGTCTGTCTATCGGGAATTCCACTTGGATAAGCATATGATACTGGGTCAGTTTGTCCGTTGTCAAAAAGTTGTTTTGTTTCTTGTATGATTTGGTCGGCAATTTCAGGATTAGGGTCGCCTTGAAATGCTGTATATGCAGTCAATGAAATTCTTGTCGGCTCGTCTGGTTTGGTGGTTGTGCAATTTGTCAGGAAGTTACAAACGTTGTCCCAAGCTTTTTCAATTTTCCGTCCGCCAATAAGCTGTTGAGTTGTCCTGCTTTTGGGAAGTGAATAAAATATGAATGGTTTTTCTGCTATCATTTCTGTTCGTGTCGTCTTTTACAATTACTGGTAACGTTTAGTATAAGAGCAGTAGCAGATTTATACGCACTAACTTTCGGATAGCAATATACTTAATTAAAAAGCAATAGCGGTTCAAGTTAAAACCCAAACCGATATTGCTTTTATACATTGTTGTAAGTAGTTTTTAATTCAGTTCTTTCAATAAAGTTTCAGCTGCGAGTTTTCCTAATTCATTTGATGCTAATGGACTTGCACCTGTAATTAGTCTTCTATCTACACAATCTGTTTTATCAGATTCTGTATTAACAATAGTAGCACCTAAGTTTTTCAATCTTTCGCTCACACCGTTTTTCATGTGACCTGGCAAATAACCAATCATTGGTGTCATTTCATCCACAGCGTCTGGGAATACAGCCATCTTGTATCCATCATAAAGGAATTTTTGATTGTCCAGCGTAGTGGATAATAATGCTCCTGGACCATGACAAAGCGTAATAGTGAACAAATCACTTTGATGTGCCCAATTCAATACCTTACTTACGTTTTTATCTTCTGGAATACCAATCATTGCTCCATGTCCACCTGGCACAAATACAGCAGCATAAGAACTATCATTTGTAAATGAATTAGTGATAAAATCTGTCAATTTTTTAGGTTGCTCAAAATTCGATTTGTACTCATTATAAATAGCTTTCACATTCTCATCT
>JBBKXT010000295.1:0-3364 GCA_037969625.1 Saprospiraceae bacterium | reverse complement strand
GGATCAACGCGGTCAGCATATGTAGCGAAAGAATTCTTCTTTTTAGCGCCTGCTTTAATTGCTTCGGGCAGTCTTTCATTTGATTCGGCCAGGGCATCGTTACTTCTAACCATACTCTTATCAACCGTCTTAAATGCGTTAAATATCTCTGCCGAAACATTTAGGGCAAGCAGGGCAGTCAAGACCAAATACATAATATTGATCATTATCTGCCTGGGCTCCTTTGGAATTGCCATATCGGAATAAAAATTTTTCTTTAATTAAATAGATCAGTTCAAAATCATTGGAGGACCTTATTAGGCCTTTCCACCGGTCATCGCGTTCAATACGTTTCCGTATACGCCATTCAACGAACGTAAGTTTTTGTTCAATGACGCCATCTGATCTGTATAACCTTTAGCATCAGCTTCTGAACTTCCGAGTTGCGCAATTGCATTGTTCATTGCATCTAATTTGTCTTTAGAAGCAATCACTCCATTATACATTTGACTTACACCTTGAATATTCTGATTCAAAGCAGTGATATGTCCACGGTATGCTTTCGTTTCCTCCACACTGTGGCTGAGTTCTTGCATAGCTTGATTCATTCTGTCATAGAAATTACCCATTGACTTGATCTGATCTGAAGTCTGTGAGAAGTCAACTTCCTGAAGTGCTTTCAGTGAGCTCATGCTCTTAGACATAATCTGAAGCTCAGATAACATACCGCCAAGTTGGCCTTCAACTTTAACACCATTGATTGGACGCGAATCATTTTCGAGTTCACCGGCTGCTAATGGAGAGATGTTACTGTTGTACTTATCCAATCCCGGGTATAGTTTTTCCCAGTAGTAATCTTTCTCTGGCGGAATCACACCTAAAAGAAAGAATAGAAAAGCTTCAGTAAGAAGTCCAACGGTAATCATCGCGTCACCCCAATCAGCACTAAGAATCTTACCTAAAGCGCCGATCATTACGACGGAAGCACCAACGCCAATGACGAAATTTTTAAAATACTTGAATCCTGCAGATTTGAGAATCTTGTTCATGCTGGTTGAGATGTTTTTGTAGTTAAGAAATGAATTAAGATAAATCTCAGTTAAATACCCGCTGTGCAAAGAAACCTATGCACTGATATTCTTCCTGATTAAACGTTTTGTGATTGATAAAATTTTATTTCAAATGACCAGTCATCCAACCCATCGTTCGGACAGGGATTAAAAAGACTGCTCTAATATTATTTTGTATTAGTTCGTGTCATCGATCGCTCTACCAAGGAATGTCAATGCGCAACGGAATCCAATATAGGATTTCGTCGTATCCTGATACTCCCAGTGGCGTGTACTTGTCTGAAGGTAGTAAGCAACATCTTTCCATGATCCACCACGTATTACTTTACGCTTATAGACAGCCGGATCATCCTCTTTTGCATCGTATTTGATATCTGGATTGTTGTCGTGAACAATGGAATGTGCGTTTTCAAAAAATGCCGTTTCCGTCCATTCGGAAGCATTTCCTGACATATTATACAGCCCATAGTCATTCGGGAAATACGCATCTGCTTTCACTGTGTAGTGACCTCCATCTTCAGGATAGTTACCTCTACCTGGCTTGAAGTTAGCTAACAAGCAACCTTTAGCGTTTCTCAACCCGTAACCACCCCATGGGTATGGCGCCAGATCATGACCACCGCGAGCAGCATATTCCCATTCGTGTTCTGTTGGCAATCTGAATTCTTCTGTATTTGGCTCATCTCCTCTGAAGGTATTCCAAAGGGACGTTCGCCAAGCACAAAAGGCTTTAGACATTTTCCAATTGACCCCTACCACCGGATAATCATCGAATGCCGGGTGCCAGAAATAATTTCTTGTAAATGGCTCATTATAAGAATAAGCAAAGTCTCTGATCCATACCAAGGTATCCGGGTAGATGCTGACTTCTTCTCTGTTGATAATTTCAGTTCGCTTTCCTTTGAAAGATGGGCTCGCTGCCTTTTTCCAGTCTTTCCACTCGTAATTGTAAACGAGTTCTCGGGTATCGATCTCACGCTGACCGGCGAAAACATCATCTCCCTGGAAATACATGTCTTCCAACATCTCATCTGCCCAGTCGATTTCATATTCCCAATCAATGGTTTGATTCCCAAAATCATCTTCCTTGAAATGATCAAGCGTTACGTGTGCAATTGAATCCTTCACGTAAGTAACAAACTGGCGGTATTCATTATTGGTGATTTCTGTATCATCCATAAAGAATCCGACAATCGATACCGCCAAGGGGCGTTGCATGTAACTATTGTAAATGTCCTGATCGGATTGGCCGATGTGAAATGTCCCGCTTCGAATGTATTCCATCCCGTAGGGATTAATACCGGAATAACTTGGGCGATCCATCACACCAACTAACTGACCAGTTTCACCAGCACCGCAGGCACTGAATAGAAAAGCCACTGAAATAATGGCCAATACTGAGATTGAAAAGTTCCTCATCCTTTTATAAAAAGTTTCGCTGTTGTAGGTAGCTTAAAAAAGAGGTGTAAAGATAGTTTTTTGAAAATGATATCCAACACTTATAATTTTTAAATACTCCCAACGAACAACATAATTTATGCCAACAAGGGTTGTAACGATATATTATTTGACATTATTATGCTTTTGGGAAAATTTAAATTTGAACCCGCCCGAAAACAAATAACACTAAATTTATATATGTAAATATCCTTTAAATAAAATAGTTACATTTTGATACTTCCCATCACTCAAAGATTCGACTTAACATCGGATAAGTTACTCGTCACTTATTGACGTGTAACTTCTATAAGTTTCTTGGATTATAAATAATTCTTGGGGGTAATCCGGCCCCTATTCTTTTTCCTAAATTATATGAAATTAGTAACTCATGGGTCCCTTCATTGGTTGATTGAAGACTACTTAACCCAATATCGTAGGCGTAATGTAAAAAGAACTTTGGTGATAAGCGCACACCTGCCGATAAAATTATAGCATCTACGCTTCTTTTCCCAAACCCTCTGTACCCTATACTTGCTGATGCAGTGTTCTGCCAGTCAGCGCGCATAGTCACTTCTGCCTGTAGTTGGGTCACATCCGACTTCACATACACCGTAGGATATAAAGATAGCTGATCGAAAGATTCGATAAAATATTCCCCAAAAAAATGAAACCCAGGCTTAGGGTAATACTTAAGACCCTCCCCTAGTGTCACTCCAGCAGGAAAATATCCGGTCATGGAGACACCTGCTTCAAAAAAGTCCCCGGCAAAATAAACGCCCGCTTCTACGATGGGTGATACACCTGATACCATCCCATTGGGCAGATTTATATCATGATGATTAATGATGGAGTTGGAATAATCTCCGTCCGGAGCA
>JBBKXT010000294.1:0-37876 GCA_037969625.1 Saprospiraceae bacterium | reverse complement strand
CCTGGCGCCTCCGCATCCCGATCGATCGAGAGCTATTGCGCCCGCGGATTTAGGGGCAAGATCATTCGAATAGTCATAGCACATGTATTCATTTTATTTAGGACAATATTGATTTGCAGTCCAACACGATAAGCTTGCATAGGACTCGGCTACAAACATTTAAATTAAATAAGAAATCCTTTATTTTTGCAAGTAGACAGACTTGGTAAAGCCTCTTTCAATATGAAACGTAACCAAGTAGAAGATTAATGAAGACCATATTGGTCTTCTTTTTTTTTAGCGTTATGGGAATTAATCCTCTGACACTTTTCGTGTCCGGTTCTTAAATGAGCCTTAAAGGACCATCTGATTTAGGTTCTTGCATCTCATACAATTGTAGCCTTCCCCATAAATGTTATTCTTCCATTTGCTAGAATTCCAACACACAAGCTTGAGATATGTCGCACCTGCGGGGCTTTTAGTCATTCTATGCTATCACGCCTAGCGGACGTGATCTCCCCATACGCTACCTCCTTCGTCGAAGTTCAGGGCAAGCGCTGTGCTTCGATAAGCTCAATGCCCTTCACTCTATTCAAAGTCCAAGGTCTAAAGGTCTATGGTCCAAAAATCTAAGGTCTTTTTAAATTTTTGGAAAAAACCTCCCCGTACTTTTTTGATAATCTTTGTACTGTGGATATTTCTCTGCTGAGATAGCCTCACTGAAATCTGAACTGCCTTGGAATAATATTACTAACAACAAACAACCCGCTATCGACCAATTGATCCATGCACCGGTGGCCGCCACACTAAACAGATAAATTCCTACCCAGATAGCTTGCTCGGCCAGGTAATTTGGATGCCGCATTTTTCCCCATAAACCGGATCTGTTAAAACCTGCAGCATAATCTCCTTCCAGTTTCTCGCCAGCCTTTATTTTTCGATATTTTTCATTTTGAAAAACCCATTGTTGCTGATCAGCAATTGTTTCCAGGATGATGAAAAATAATATCAATCCGGTGGCTAGATATTCCAACCAACCCAGTGGTGTGTCAACACCTTTGAATGCTACAAGCAATGGCAACGTAATCAATAGGAGCAAACCATTTTGATAGAAGGAGATAAAAAACAAATTGAAGAAAAACCAACGAACTTTTCCTTTCAGTTCAGGTTTTTCACGAAGTACGGCCCAACGATAATCTTCTTCTCCGGTCCAGAACTTCCATGTATAAGCTCCTCGTCTCGAAAAATTATAGGTCAGCCGAATGCCCCACAAAGTCACAAGAATAGCCGCGATAACTATTCGAATGTTCATGTCACTATCCACGGCGATCACCCAGGCATAAACAATCGGTACAATACTCCAGATTTTATCCACCTGACTAAAGTTGCCGGACAATTGACTGATCAAAAAACAGGCTGTCGCCACACCTGCATAAATATATATACATTTCCAAAGTGTGCTTAACTGATCTACACGTAAAGGCTCATCAAAATAATAGGTAAGGATCGGCACCAGGATAAATGTGACGATGAGGATTAATATTGTTTTCAGCATGGTGGTTGAAACTATTTCAAAGGAAAGCTAAAGAAAAAAAAATGAATACACCTATGGATTAGAACAAATAAAAAAAGCCCTGCAAATCTTTCAATGAGCAGGGCTTATGTATTTCAGTTTGCTGACGTCAGCAATTGTTTTAATCTATAATAAACATGCGTTCCACTAATCTTCCTTTTTCGGAATGGAGGATTATAAAGTATAATCCTGCAGACAGATCGGTCGTTTCTATTTCATGTTGAGAAACACCTGAAGTAATGTTTATTTTCTGGCTGCTTAATCGCTGTCCGGTAGTGTTGGTTACTTCGATGGTTCCGGCGAAAGGCTTAGTGGCAGAAATCGCCAATCTTACTGTACCTAAGGTGCGAACCGGATTCGGGCTGAGTGTAAAACTTGTAATCTCTCTGATTTCATTAACGGCTGTTCCGAGAGATGCTTTGAAATTTTGCGTAGCGCTATAATCAGCACCTGTTTCAGATTCATTGTAAGGCCAAACTTTCCAGTAATATGTAACATCTTCTCCAAGTTGGTCAGTGATCAGAAATTCTGAACCGGTCACGATAAATTTCTTTGGCGCGAATGTAAAGGACATAAATCGATCATAAATCACGAGATACTTATTCGCTCCCGGTGTGTCTTCCCAATCCAGTAAGATATTAGTCGTCCCTCCGGCATTATTTCCATTAATAGGGCTTATATAACTTACAGGATCTGTGACCGGGGTTGTATTCGGCACATTGCCGGTTCGGATATACGATCGTTGAAAAGTGAAGAAGTCTGTATTGATTAGATTCTTCTGTGTGTTTGAAAACTGATATGTAGCACAATTGGTATAATAACTCATAAAGTTATTAGTCATTGGCTTGATCACATCTCCGTTGATATCTTTCACTGAATTGTTTTCCGCGCAGTTATTCTGCCAGAACAATCCAAGGTTGTAATCTTCCGGTGTATCACAGATATGATCACCGGCTGTATTACAGTTGGATCGATCATGAAGTTCGATCACAGATGATCCGCCACCCCCATCACAAGGAATGGTGAAAGTAACGGCCACGGGATTGGTATAAGGAGGAATATTAAAAGGATTGCAATCCCAGCCGGAAAATGGATGCGCCAGACTGAAAAAGTGACCGACTTCATGTGCAAGCGTTGAAGATGCACCATTGATCTGACCTTTTCGAGAAACTAACCAATCTTCCTGGGGATCAAAATACGCCAAAGTCTGACCGGGCCCTGTAGACTCAATATTATTAACGACAAAGACATTTATTGAATTATTATCCTTTCTCAATCGCATTTGCGTATTGGCGGCATTGGAACGAGGACTATCATAGACCGCGTCATCATCAAAATAATTGAATCGGTCAATGTAGAAAATGGCTTCTTGATCGCTGTATTGTTCGTTAATACTAGCCACTTGATATAGAATGGATTCCTCTGTGACACGACCTGACCCTGCATCGTTGGCCACAAGGTGAAAAGTCATTGGGATGTATTTCAGTGCTCCACGTTGCACTTCAATCATAGCCTTCTTATTTGCATCTGTTCGCTCCAACAAAGGAGCTTGTGGTGTTCCACAAGGTTGTGCAACCATCGTAAAAGCCATAAAAATAGCGGCAAAAGCAAGTAATGTTCTTAACATAATCTGGTTATTTATATTTAATGTACAAAGATAACAATCTAAAGGTCCTTTGGATTCGATTAGACCACGAAATCTTCTTAGTTTTGCCGACATATTCTTCTTTTTTAGTTAATTCAACCAAAAATATGTCAAAAGTTACCGTTGTTGGGGCCGGAAATGTTGGGGCTACCGTGGCTAATGTCTTAGCCCACCAGAATATCGCGAATGAAATCGTTTTGCTGGATTTAATGGCCGATGTGGCTAAAGGAAAAGCTTTGGATACCTGGCAGCAAGCATCCATTGACGAATATTCCTCCCGGACCATCGGAACCGGAGATTATGCAGATACGGCAGGATCTGATATCGCCGTGATCACAGCCGGAGTGCCCAGAAAGCCGGGTATGACAAGAGATGATCTGATTTCGACGAATGCCAAAATAGTTTCTTCTGTAACCCGATCGCTCCTTCAATACAGTCCAAATGCAATCATAATCGTCGTTTCCAACCCACTGGACGTGATGACCTATGCTGCCCATGTAGTCTCCGGACATCCATCTACGAAGGTGATAGGCATGGCAGGGGTACTTGATACAGCCAGATATAGAGCCTTTTTGGCAGAAGCCCTGGATGTCTCTCCTAGAGATATTCAAGCGATGCTCTTAGGAGGCCATGGTGACACAATGGTCCCACTACCAAGATATACAACCGTTTCAGGGATTCCTGTCACAGAATTGATCGATGCCGATAAACTCGAAGCCATCGTCGACCGCACAAAGAAAGGCGGCGGTGAATTAGTCCAATTGATGGGCACTTCCGCCTGGTATGCTCCGGGAGCTGCTGCTGCGCAAATGGTCGCTTCCATCCTGCGTGATGAGAAACGAATTTTCCCTTGCTGTATTAAATTGGAAGGACAATACGGCCTAAAAGATGTTTATCTTGGCGTACCGGTAAAACTAGGTAAAAATGGGGTAGAGGAAGTACTTGAATTAAAACTTACCGATGATGAGATGGCCTTGTTACACACTTCTAGTGGCCATGTGAAAGATGTAATGGATGCCTATGATAAAATGGGCTTAAGTTGATATTAAGCGATTGGAAAAACTAGAATTTTTAAAGCAAGTATATACCCAAAGAGGTGAAAATCTTTGGGATATTTCTCATAAAAGACCTGTTTTACTGGTCTTTCTCAGGCATTTTGGCTGTGTGTTTTGTAAAGAAGCCATGACGGATCTAGGCAATATCGCTCAGGAAATAAAGAGTTTAAATTCACATTTAGTGTTGGTCCATTTGGCGGATCCCACCACCGCGGAATCATTTTTTACGAAATATCAATTACATGACGTGGACTACGTCACAGACCCGGATGGCATTGTCTATCAACAGTTTGGGCTTCTGAAAGCCACGATGAAAGAACTGATGGGCCTGAAAGTCTGGTTGCGTACCTTTCAACAAGGAGTGGTCAAAGGTCACGGACTAAATAGTCACTTGATAGGAGATGGATTTCAAATGCCCGGCGCTTTTCAAGTACATGAAGGCATGATCAAAGAGAAGTTTATTCATGTGTCGATTGCAGACAAACCAGATTATTTAAAGTTGGCCGAATGTCAGGATTGCTAGCCAATTAAAGGCATTTATCTTAAACAATCCCCACGTTAAATTGTACTTCTTTTATAAGTTTTCCAATGGAAATTGATAATAACAAAGTAGTAAATGCACTGACTGCAGTAAAAGATCCGGTGACGGGTCAGGATATTATCAGCAGGCGGATGATTTCTGATCTCCAAATCAAGGGCGATCAGATACAGTTTCATCTGGCCACTGCAGATCTCGCTGAAGCTCAGAAGTCTAGTTTGAATTTCGCTTGCTTAGAAGCCATTCAAGTAGTTTATCCTAACGCGAATGTGCACATTCACATGCAACGGGCGAATGAGGAGTCAGGAAAACAAAGCCCACTGCCCCACGTGAAGAACATAATTGCTGTTGGCTCAGGTAAAGGGGGTGTTGGAAAAAGCACAATTGCCGTCAATCTAGCACTGGGACTTCAGAAATTGGGCTATAAAGTAGGCCTTCTGGATGCGGATCTTTATGGTCCTTCGGCACCCACGATGCTTGGCCTTCAGGGTGAAAAGCCTAAAGTTCAGGTAGTTCATGGAACACACAAAATAGTGCCTCTTGAAGCCTACGGAATGCCTGTGATGTCAATTGGGTTCGTGGTCGAACCCGAGCAAGCGGTTGTCTTGAGAGGACCCAGGCTGGCAGGTATCATCAAACAGTTTCTCGGCGATACGATGTGGCCGGCACTGGATTATCTGATTATTGATTTGCCGCCGGGCACAGGGGATATACAACTTACTTTAGTTCAAACGGTCCCATTGACTGGTGCTGTGTTGGTTACAACACCTCAGGAACTTTCCGTCGTAGATGCAGTGAAAGCAATGAATATGTTCATGCTGGATTCTTTGAAGGTGCCGATTTTGGGTGTTGTAGAAAATATGTCCTGGTTTACTCCTGCAGAATTACCGGACAATAAATATTATCTGTTTGGTGAAGGTGGAGGGGAAAAACTTGCGGCTTTAGGGAAAACAACTTTACTCGCTCAGATTCCATTAGTGCAATCCGTGCGCGAAGGTGGTGATGCCGGCAAACCAATAGTATTGCAAAATGACGCAGGACTATTGCAGGATCGATTTATGGAATTGGCAAAAACACTCCACGAGCTTACACAAAAACGGAATCAAGCAGAAGCACCCACTCGTATTGTCGAGATGAAAGAATGACAATTCTGAAAAGAACTAAGACTTCTTCATAAAGAAAGGCTAATTTTACATGACACATGTCAGACTTAGAAAAAACACAACTCATACAACAAATTGAAACAGCCCTTGACGATATTCGTCCGCATTTGGCTGTAGATGGCGGCAATGTCAGTGTAGTAGATGTCTCTGAGGACTTTGTGGTTCAGGTTAAATGGCTGGGTGCTTGTGAGAGTTGTTCCATGTCTGCGATGACGATGAAAGCCGGCGTAGAACAAACTATCAAATCGAGACTCCCTCAGATACAATCCGTAGAAGCAATCAATTCACTACATGCCTAAGCAGCTTAAGGACAAAGCATTCCTTATCCAAAGAATAAAAGAGGTTGGTTCTGTTTTATCCGTTGGATTAGATTCGGCTGTTTCAAAATTACCTTCTTGCGTGAAAGGGGATGTGCTTGCTTTTAATAAAGCGATCATCGATGCCACGCGTGATGAATGCATTGCTTACAAACCCAATTTCGCTTTTTATGAAGCTCTTGGCCCGAAAGGTTGGTTGCTTCTTAAAGAAACCATTGAATACATCGGTGAGGATCATTTTATTATTGCCGATGCCAAACGAGGGGATATCGGCAATACATCTGCCATGTATGCACAGGCTGTTTTTGATGAAATGGGTTGTGATGCCATCACGGTCAATCCATACATGGGGGAAGATTGTGTGACGCCATTTTATAAGGATGGAAAATGGGTTATTGTACTGGCCCTAACTTCCAATAAAGGAAGTCATGATTTTCAAAAACAAACACTTAGCAGTGGGCAAAAGGTTTATGAAAGCGTGATGCAAACAACCGCTTCATGGGGAAGTGCAGATAACACGATGTTTGTTTTGGGTGCCACACATCCTTCCGAAGTAGAAGCGTGTAGGAAATCATTCCCAAATCATTTTTTTTTAATTCCCGGGGTTGGAGCGCAAGGTGGCGATCTTGATGCTATTTGTGTCGCGGGAATGAATCGTGAAGGTGGATTATTAATTAATGCATCTCGTAGCATTCTGTATGCCGGGGATGGTGATGATTTCGCTGAATTGGCAAATAAAGAAGCTGCGAGAATGAATGCATTAACGATGCCTCATTTAGTGCGTGTGGGCTTGAAATAAAATCAGCGCTTCTCTTTTATTTTAATGGTATACCCTAATTCTTCCCATACGTTTACAGTATCTACTGCAAACATTGTCTGGATTTCATGTAAGTGATGTAACTGGCTGATGATGATTTCGTCGCCTGATTTCACTTCATTGACATCACTGAGCACATCGATTTCGATCTCTTTTTTTCTGTTAGCTATTCTTCTGTAAAAATCCAGTTGCAACTGATGCTCGTGTGTTTCTACCTTCATAAACACTTTTGTATGCTCATTTATTTCTGCTTGTCGCAACATCGCACCTTCATTTTCAAACGGATGTCTTGGTTTTATATCCTGGTAGATAAACAACATTTTTCTTCCTAAAACAAATACAATCGGCAGGAGCAAAAGAATACGCCACTTCGAAGGAATGAATGATGTCATATGTCCTAAAGTAACCCCCATCACCAAAGCAAAAAATGGAAACGCCGGAGCATCGTACCACTCTAGTTTTACGGCAGGAATCGTTATGAGCAACATATACCCTAAGCCTAAAATGATCCATCGCATCAGGTGACTTCGAATCGATAAATCCTTTAAAAAAAACATTGTGTAAAGAATACAACCACCCAAAACAAAAACCCATGGCGTAAAAGTCTTAAGCTGAATAAAATTCAGAAAATAATAAGAGGCCGGATGTTCGTGCCAGGGCATAACATTTTTAGCAATTCTAAGATATTCAGAACCCCAGGTTAAGCTCATATAGCCGGGTTGAAGTTGTTCTCTCACCAAATAATAAAGTATACAAATCCCGAAAGAAAGAATGGCTGCTACTATAAAACGCCATTTAAAAATCACAGTTCTCATGGGCGACAATAACCAAACCACACCCAGAGGCGCCATCAACATCCATCCGGCGATAGACTTTGCATAAAAGGCCGCAACAAAAGCGATAAAGAAAAATACCAAGTGCTTGTTTGTCCACCGCTTATTGTGAATTGCATCCAGAACTATCATGGCATATGCAGTGGTGAAAAAGGTCATCACTGCATCCAGATCACCGGTTCGCCCAATATGATGCCTTATAAATCCTTCGTGCCCAACAAAACAAACCATCACTAAAAACCGCGACCAAAAGCCAAATCCCCAGCGCTTCAGACCGATTTGTAAGATCAGCAAGATGCCAACGACACTCAAAGCACTTGGCAGTCGAATCGCTAGTTCTGCTGAAGGAATAAATAGTAGAAACAAAGCCTGCATCCATAAAACCAGCGGAGGCTTTGTATTGTAATCTCCATGAACCGGCACGAGCCAGGAAGAACCATTGGCCATATCCAATGATGCATTCGCATACACTGCTTCATCCCAGATATAAATAGATGGAACCCCCAAAAGATAGAATGCAGGAATAGCACAAACAAGCATGGCTATCCAATCATTCAGACTTAAATTGATTTTGGGAAAAAATTTCTTCATCTTATGCGTTACAAATCTGCTGATGGATCGCATCATCTATATTACCACCACAAAGTACAACTACACTATTGACCGCTGAATCACGTTCCTTATCTTTTTTTGCAGCAGCCAGGGCAACACCTGCAGCACCTTCAATCACCATCTGATGAGTATCCCATATATATCTGATGGATTGTTTGATTTCATTTTCATCCACCAAAATAAAACGATCGATGAGTTTCTCACAAATGGGAAAGGTGATGCTATCTTCCTCCAAAGGTCCCGCCGAACCATCCGAAAGTGTTGGCTTCGCATCCGGGGCACTCACGACATGACCCACTGAAACACTCAAAGACATCTCCGGTGAGTTGGCCGGTTGGCACCCAATTATTTCAGTGTCCGGTGAATGAATTTTCAGCCAACTTCCGATGCCGGATATGAGTCCGCCGCCACCGACGGTGATGTAGATTTTATTAATTTTTTCTAATTGTTCTGATAGTTCTAATCCGATAGTGCCTTGACCGGAGATCACATCGAGGTCATTGTAAGGACTTACCCATGGCAGATTGTTTTCCTCTGCATATTTCTTGCCTTCCAGTTCTGCCGTGAGCGAATCTCCTTCGACCAGTTGCAAGTCTGCACCAAGTGCCTGAAGCATTTTTATTTTCTTAGGAGATGTAGTGGCAGGAATATAAATTCGGGCATTTAAATCAAAGAGGGCAGCAGCATTTGCGATACCCAAACCATGATTGCCGGTGGAAGCCGTGACAATTGATTTTCCGGAAGGAATAGTACTGAGTTTGGCCAATGCGCCACGCCATTTAAAGGAACCTGTTTTCTGCAGGTTTTCACATTTCAACCAAACAGCAAGTGCTTTGTCGTGTGTTAAAGAGGTCTTTAGAAGATGCAGGCCGACTCGGTGATACGTGTTTGAAATTAGTTCGGCTATGCGTGTCGGTGCCGTTTTGATTTCATCCGATTTTTCCAAATTTGGGATTCTTAAGATTGTACTTGAACGCCAATAGAAAGAATGCCTTCAAGTTTTTCAATGGTAAAATCGATTTCTTCTTTTGTGTTGTGACCACATAAAGAAAAACGAACAGATTTCCTGTTTGAAGGATGGCCGATTGCTTCCATGACATGTGATTGTGATTCGGCACCTGAACTGCATGCACTTCCGCCACTCACACTGATACCTGCTATATCTAATGACAAAATCATCAATTCTGTATAGGGGCCAGGTGGAAAAGATACGCTGAGCACAGAGTAAAGTGTTTCGTCCGGGTGACCGTTGAACTTAACCTCAGGACATATTTTCAACAGTCGATCTTTCATATAAACCCTCAACTCGGTGATATAGGGAATATCGTTTTCAAAATCATTTGTGGCCAGTTGCAAGGCTTTAGCGAGCCCCACGATTCCGGCTATGTTTTCAGTACCGGCTCGCATATTTCGCTCTTGTGATCCACCATCTATATACGGATGGATTTTGCAACGATTATTTATATAAATAAATCCAACGCCTTTAGGCCCAAAGAATTTATGGGCTGCACCGGACAGAAAATCAATCGATACTTCTTGCACATTGATTGGGTAGTGGCCGACTGTTTGGACTGTATCGGAATGTAGATAGGCTCCGTATTGTTTGCACAGCGCAGAAACTGCAGCCATATCCAGGATGGAGCCGATCTCGTTGTTGGCATGCATTAAAGTGACCAGTGTTGGTACGTCAGAAGCGGCCAGTAATTCCTCCAGATGTTTCATATCCGGTAGACCATACTGATCAATTCGAATTAAATCCACGGCAATATTTTCAGTCGATTGCAGATGCTCAACGGAATGTTTCACGCAATGATGCTCAACCGCAGAGGTTATAATTCTTTTGACGCCTAGATCTCGAACGGCACATTTAATCGCCATATTATTTGATTCCGTACCGCCGGAAGTAAAAAAGATCTCTCCCGTGGAAGCACCGATCAGGTTAGCGACTGTTTTTCGAGCACCTTCAATAGCTGCCCGCGTGACTCTGCCTTCCTGGTGTATTGATGAAGGATTTCCATAGTTTCCAGTGAGATAAGGCATCATCGCCTCGAGGACTTCCGGTCGTAGGGGTGTTGTGGCTGCATTATCAAAATATACTCTTCTGGCCATCATTTAATCAAAATTTGAGGTCGCAATTTACGGAACATATAGCAGTTTTCAAGAGTGATCACTAGATAAGGTTTTTTACCCTGTCCACAAGGCTTCTCGCATCTTCTGCGGTCCCTGACTCCGAATAAATACGTAGAATAGGCTCTGTATTTGATTTTCGCAGTTGAACCCATCCGTTTGACAGATCTATTTTCAGCCCGTCTCTGGTATCCAGCGCTTCTCCTTCAAAGTGAGCAGCGACCTTGTCCAGAATCGCTTGCGGAGACATAGATGGATCAAATGAAACCTTGTCTTTGACCATTTCATACGCAGGATAGCCTGCTTTCAATGCAGATAGCGTTTTTCCGGAAGTCGCCAGATGCATTAGGATCAAAGCCACTCCGATAAGGGAATCTCTACCATAATGTAATGTTGGATCAATGATGCCACCATTCCCTTCCCCTCCTAAAACAGCCTTCCGAAGTTTCATTTCATGGACCACATGGACCTCTCCAACCGGGGCGTAAAAACACTGAACACCAAATTTTTCTGCTAAATCACCTAAAGCTCTACTTGAAGACAAATTGGTTACCACAGATCCTTTGGTGTGCCGAAGCACATAGTCAGCTACACAAACCAAAGTATATTCTTCTCCAAAGAAAACACCGTTTTCATCCACAAGTGCAAGTCTGTCCACATCTGGATCCACACTCACACCCATATCTGCTTTGTGATTCTTAACAGCTTCGCAAAGTTCAGTAAGATGCTGAGGCAATGGCTCAGGATTGTGTGCAAAATGCCCATAATGATCATCATTGATCAAAACATACTTCACACCCAACGCATCCAACAAAGGCGGCAAACTGATACTTCCCGTGCTATTGATGCAATCAACAACAACCGAAAGTTCGGCAGAAGCAATTTTTCCTGCATCTACTAAAGGGTGATTCAGAATAGCTTGAATATGCTGCTCAATCGCATTGGAAACCTGTGAAACCTTGCCCAATTTCATGACATCCGCAAAAACAACCTCACGGCTGCCTTGCTCTGCCTTCCATTTGATCTCTTCACCGATCTCGGGACTAATAAACTCCCCGAGATGATTGAGAAACTTTAAAGCATTCCATTCCGCGGGATTATGGCTGGCCGTAATGATAATGCCACCGGACGATCCGGAAGATTTGACATACATTTCAACCGTTGGCGTCGTTGAATAATCGAGATCAACGACATCGATACCAAGCGCCAGAAGGGTATTGATGGCAATATCCTTTACCATTTTCCCTGAAATCCTACCATCCCTACCGATGATAACTGTCGGGTGATCCTGGACGGACAACAGGTGATGTCCATAGGCCGCCACGAAGGAAACTATATCTGAAGGCGTAAGATTATCCCCGGCTTTTCCTCCGATCGTTCCGCGTATGCCACTGACTGATTTAATTAAAGACACTATTTCAAAGTTTAGTTTTGTTAGGTAAAACTATACATTTGATTGATGATCGACACAATTCTTCAATGGGATACCAGCATTTTTCATGCAATCAATCATGGATGGAGTAGTGATCTGTTGGATTTCATCCTTCCGGCAGTGCGCAATAAGTATGTTTGGATTCCTTTGTATGTCCTCGTGCTTAGCGGGATGATCTTCAATTTGTCCGTCAGACAGTGGGCATATTGCTTTTTATTTATAGCCCTGGCCATTTTTGCTTCGGACACGATCAGTTCTAAACTCATTAAGTCACAATTCAAACGGCCTAGGCCATGTGCTGAAATAACAATGCAACCCCCGGTTGAACTGAGGGTGCATTGTGGAGGTGGCTATAGTTTCACCTCTTCCCATGCTGCAAATCACTTTTGTATAGCAGCTTTTTTAGTGTCCGTTTTTGGCGCATTTATGAAACGTTGGAAGCACCTATGGTGGATTTGGGCTGGTACCATCTCTATTGCTCAGGTCTATATGGGTGTTCACTATCCACTGGATATTTTCTTTGGCGCCTTACTCGGTATCATCATCGGTGGTTCGGCAGGGATTTTATGTAAACAGAGGATAAATCTCACTTTTTGATTACATGATGATGAATCAATATCTTGTGGCGCTGTCTTTAAAAGGCAGTTTATTCATAAACAAAATTAAAAGATACCTATGCAGCTGATTAACGGAAAAGAACTTGCTGTCACGATTAAAGCAGAATTGCGGGAAAAAGTAGATAAAGTCGTAGCTACCGGAAAGCGAGCTCCTCATCTCGCAGCAGTCCTAATCGGTGATCATGCGGCCAGCCGATCTTATGTCACTAATAAAGTCCGGAGCTGTACAGAAGCAGGATTCAAATCCACCCTGATCCAACGACCCGCTGAAATCACGCAGGAAGCTCTCTTGCAAATCGTCCACGATCTGAATGACAATCCTGAAATCGATGGTTTTATTGTTCAATTACCACTCCCGGAACATATCCACGAAATGGATATCACGCTGGCAATAAACCCTGAAAAGGATGTGGATGGTTTTCATCCGATGAACTTGGGGCTGATGACCCTTGGATTGCCTTCCTATCTTCCGGCAACGCCAATGGGAATCATGCAGATGTTGGATCGATATAATATAGACATCCGTGGAAAAAACTGTTGCGTCATTGGCAGAAGCAATATCGTGGGTACGCCAATCAGCATACTGCTCTCCAGAAAGGCCAATCCGGGTGATGCAACAGTCATGTTATGTCACAGCCGCACCCCAAATATCAAAGAATTGGCTTTACAAGCGGATGTTTTAGTGGTTGCTTTAGGACGGCCAAATTTTCTGACAGCCGACATGGTCAAAGAAGGTGCTGTGGTCATCGACGTGGGTATCAATCGAGTGGATGATGCATCCAAGAAAAGTGGCTTCCGTCTCGTCGGTGATGTTGATTTCGACAACGTAGCCCCAAAATGCAGTTTCATCACGCCGGTTCCCGGAGGAGTAGGTCCAATGACCGTGACATCCTTGCTCATCAACACATGGAAAGCATACAACGGTGAGATATACAAGAAAAAGGCATGATGAATCCCGTTTATTTTTCCCTAACCTTCGATACGAAGGGTTACGACAATGAAGTGCTGATGGCCATGCTGGGTGAGTACCCATTGGAATCATTCTATGAGGAGGGTGATACGATCATTGCCTACATACTGCAACATGATATCACACAGGAACTACTAGAAGCCGTACAGGAAGCAGTAGGGAAATGGTTTGTTGATTATACCATGGATTTAGTACCGGATGAAAACTGGAATGCTGTCTGGGAAAGTTCTTTTAATCCGATCGCCATTGACGACTATTGTTTTATCAGGGCAGAGTTTCACAAAGCGCCTGAAAATGCTTTCAAGCATGAAATCATCATCGCTCCAAAAATGGCCTTTGGGACCGGACATCATGCCACCACCTATATGATGATGGAGGCGATGTCTAAATTGGATTTTGTTGGAAAAACTGTTTTTGATTTTGGTTGCGGAACAGGGATCTTAGCTGTCCTTGCAGCCAAAGAAGGAGCCTCAAAAATAATTGGTGTTGATCTTCAACCTGAATCAAAAGAAAATAGTGACGAACATGCGAGACTTAATCAAGTTGAAAATCAATGTGCTTTTTATGAAGGTGGTATTGAACTCGTACGCAATCAAAAGTTTGATATTATTCTCGCTAACATCAATCTTAAAGTCATTCAGGAATACTTTGAAGATTTAAAGGATATGCTCAACCCGGGAGGGACAATTTTGCTTTCCGGAATTATGATTTATGATAAAGAGACGGTGGACAAGACAATCTCTTTCCCTCCGCTTAAAGCTGTATCGATCAACGAACGAGGCGAATGGATGCAATTTACCGTTCAATAGGTAGTTTGTTTTTATTCCAGTTCGCCAGCGTTTCATACACTTTGTGTACCGGCAAGCCCATTACATTCGCATAGGAACCTTCGATGTGAGAAACTTTAGCCCAGCCGATCCAATCTTGTATGCCATAGGATCCTGCCTTATCCATTGGTGAACATGTCTGAACATAATACCTTATTTCTTCTTCAGACATGGGCTTCAACCAGACTGAAGTAAAATCTGAAAAGCCTTCGCCGCGGAGATGATTGCCAATAAACACACCGGTAATTACCAGATGATGATGCCCTGCAAGTGCTTTGAGCATTTCTATGGCTTCATCCTCCGAAGTCGGCTTGCCATAAATCATATCATCTAAAATCACCACGCTGTCAGCAGCAATCACCAACTCTTCATTTTTTAAGTGCGGAATCGCAGCTTCAGCTTTGATACGCGCAAGATATTCAGGCACATCCTCAATGGCCATATCATCCGGATAAATTTCTTCCACATTGACATCTATCAATTGAAAGGCGATACCGCAAGCAGATAGTAACTCCTGTCGACGCGGTGATTTAGAAGCCAGGAAAAGTGGTGGGTGATCTAATTTCATATGTATCAAACGTGTTAAAATTCTTCTTTAAAAGTGTTTACTATTTCATCGACGATTTCAGGATTGAGCAAGGTAGAAATATCCCCCAAATTTGAAAATTCATTTTCTGCTACTTTTCTAAGAATTCTTCGCATGATTTTTCCTGATCTTGTTTTTGGCAAACCATTTACAATCATGACTCGATCGGCTTTCGCTATTGGACCAATTATTTCGGTTAATAATTGATTAACCTCCTGATGAAAAATATCTTTAGCTGTAACACTATTCTTAACAATTATATAAGCAAATATTCCCTGTCCTTTAATATCATGAGGATAACCCACTACTGCACTTTCTACAATATTTGGGTGTTCGTCAATCACATTCTCTACTTCCGCAGTGCCAATCCGATGTCCACTGACATTGATGACATCATCCACTCGGCCAATGATGCGATAACGACCTGACTCATCTCTCCTCGCCTGGTCACCCGTAAAGTACATCCCTGGAAAGGGTAAAAAATAGGTATCAATACACCGCTGATGATCTCCATACGTCGTCCTTATCATTCCTGGCCATGGAAATTTTATACACAACAATCCTTCGACATTATTTCCAATGATTTCTTTTCCTTCTACATCGACCAGCACCGGCTGGATACCCGGAAGCGGATAGGAGGCATAACAAGGTTTTGTATCCGTAATACCCGGCAATGGTGTAATCATAATTCCTCCAGTTTCTGTTTGCCACCAAGTATCGATGATCGGCGCTTTTCCTTTTCCAACTTGCTGATCATACCAATGCCAAGCCTCTTCATTAATCGGTTCACCGACGGAACCCAGTACTTTCAGTGAGGACAAATCATGCCCCTCCACATACGCATCTCCTGCTGCCATCAATGCCCGAATGGCTGTGGGGGCCGTATAGAAAATATTGACTTTGTGTTTTTCACAAACCTTCCAGAATCTGGAGGCATCCGGATAGGTGGGAATGCCCTCAAATATAATGGATGTTGCACCATTCAGTAAGGGACCATAGATCATATAGCTATGCCCAGTGATCCATCCGATATCGGCCGTACACCAATAGATTTCTCCGGGCTTGTATTGAAACACATTATTAAAAGTGAAGGCAGTGTATACCATATAGCCCCCACACGTATGGACGACTCCTTTGGGTTTGCCTGTAGAACCGGAGGTATATAGAATGAACAATGGATCTTCGCTATCCATGATTTCAGGCATACAAGAAGTAGATTGTTGAGCTATCATCTCATGCCACCAAAAATCTCTTCCTTGTGACCACTGGATATCACCGTCTGTATTTTTCAAAACAATCACCGACTCAATGGTATCACAACTGAGTTGCAATGCGTGATCTACAATTTCCTTAACTGGGATATGCTTCGTACCACGATTATTATAATCAGAACAGATTACCATCTTACACGAAGCATCTTTGATCCGATCTGCCAGGGCGACTGCAGAAAAACCCGCAAAAACAACACTGTGAATAGCCCCGATACGCGCACATGCTAAAACACCAATGGCCAATTCGGGCACCATCGGCATATAAAAGCACACACGATCTCCTTTTTTTATTCCTTTTGCTTTGAGTCCATTGGCCGCCCGACAAACCTCATCATGTAGTTCTGAATAGGTTATTTTTCTACTTTCCTGTTCCATATCATTTGCTTCCCAAATGATCGCCACCTGATCCCCCTTGGTGGCTAAATGCCGGTCAATGCAATTGATCGTTATATTGAGTTTCCCATCTACATACCATTGATTATTTCCCATTTTGAGATCTCCCTCAAAGACTTTTGACCATTTGCTTTCCCATTGAAAATCCTCTGCTTGTAGTGCCCAGAATGTTTCAGGATCCTGAATACTCACTTGGTACATCGCATCGTAGTCTTCTATATTTCTAATTCTTTTTTTCATAAAATACAGTATCAGGGGCTACAACATTAATAAAGCAATCGTTCCGAGTAGCATTATAACTTTAATCGATATGGATACCAAATGATAGAACTTTTTATCCTTTGCCCACCAGAATAATACGGCTGAGGTAATTATACATCCTTGTAAAATATTTAAAGCATACACCATGTGGATATTTGTCTGAATCACACTCCATTGATGAATAGAAAACATCAAACCAGCCACAATCATCAGCGTTAACCATTTACTAGCCATGATTCCGAAACGAACAGGAAATGTAAAACAACCTACCAATTTATCTCCTTCAACATCTTCAATATCCTTGACAATCTCACGATACCAAGTAGTCAGAAAAGCGAATATTGCATAATATATAAGGTGTGGACTTATGGCATCTTGCCGGTCAGTAAGAAAATCCGGCAAAGCAATCACCAGAACAACCCCGGCACAAAACAATGAGACCCATAGATTACCTATTATCGGCATGCATTTTAAAGCATACGAATATAACCAAAGGCCAAATATCGCTATCGGATAGATGAATAAAAAAGGGAATAAACTTAGTCTAATGGCCAAAAATATACTTAAAACGGCCCCCATTGAAACGAGCAGGAAATACAGTTTTAAGACCTCCTTCCGGGACCAAATATTGCCCACGATCCACTTCTTTGGCTTATTGACTTTATCAATTTCTTCGTCGTAGTAATCATTAATTACATAACCACTACCTGCGATGATAACCGTAATCAGGGTAAAAATCACAAAATCACTGAGGCCAAGCACGGACAGAGCGGCATCAACTAACACCGCATAGATCAGAAGCTGCACCAGTGCTGTCATGACCAGATTAGGCCATCGGATGATATAAAAGAAATGCTTTAGCATAAGAACCGTGCGTCAATATAATGGCTTTCCTCTTATCCCAACCAAAGGCTTCCTGACTGCCTCATAAATAATGACTTATTTGGAACTATAATCCTAACCTCCTATATTTAAACAGAATTATGGAAGAATCAGGTCAATCGCAGTCCGAAACAAAGTACTATAAGTTCAAAGAACTTAAGGTTTACACGTCCACGGAGTGGCTAGCGGACAATAAAAAGAAGTACAGGCAAGTCTATGATCGCCTGGAAGCTTCGTATGTCTATGCCGAACTTTCCTTTTACAATAAGCACTTTGATGTGATGAACTGGGATGTGGACATTACCCTGCGATGTCTGTCAATGAAAAGAGCCGGAAAAGAGCTCTGCAAACTCAGTATCCAACGAAATGTGAGTAAATTTGATAGTGTTGTTTTTATTCGAGAAGGTTGGGGGAATAAAACCGAAGGGACTTTTTGGAAACAAGGGGCTTATTGTTGGGAAGCAAGTATCGACGGAGAAAAGGTAGGCTCAAAGTATTTCTATATTGAAGAAAGCACCACTCAGATCGATGGGCTATCACGATATCTGGAATTGGAATCCTTGCGACTTTATGAAGGGCAATATGATGATGTAGGGGAAGATGACCGTAATTATTATACAGTGTTCTCAACATCCGAGACGCGCTATATCTACTCTGAGCTAAGTTTCCAAAATTTAAAAACAGATGATGCCTGGCAATGTGAGCTTTTTACCAAATTCTATAATGAAGCCAGAGAACTCAAAGGGCAGGTGACCCGGTTACAAACTATTAAAAAAGGAGATGAAAAGGTAAAAATAACGGCCGGCTGGGGCTCAAATGTTAAAGGTTCCTGGCGACCTGGAAAGTATACAGCGGAGATTGTATTTATGGATAGATTGGTCGCAGTGGTACCTTTTGAAGTAGGTGAGGACTTCGTCTTAGGCAATAGTCAGGTACTCTGGCCGGATTACAAACCTGCCTATTTCAATACGGATCTTGCGCTTGGACAATCGGAGGAAGAAGTTCTCTCTGAGCTGAATAATATGATCGGTCTCCAAAAAATTAAGAAACAAGTTTTTGAGCATGCTCAATATCTACAGTTCCTAAAACTGAGAAAAGAAAAGGGATTTAAGGAAAGCCAACAAATTAATATCCATTCCGTCTTTGTCGGAAATCCTGGTACGGGCAAAACAACTGTTGCACGCATGATGGGTAAACTATACCGCCATCTGGGCCTCTTATCAAAAGGGCACGTTCATCAGGTGGATCGTGTGGACCTTGTCGGTGAGTACATCGGTCAGACGGCTCCAAAAACAAAGGATTCCATTGAAAAAGCAAGAGGAGGTGTACTGTTTATTGACGAAGCATATAGTCTGGCAAGAGCGAATGACGATACGAAAGATTTTGGAAGGGAAGTGATTGAGATACTCGTCAAAGAAATGTCCAATGGAATAGGTGACATAGCGGTCGTTGTGGCAGGCTATCCAAAAGAAATGAAATATTTCCTTGATTCGAATCCAGGCCTGAAATCCAGATTTAAAATACATTATTTGTTTTCTGATTATCTGCCACAGGAACTTTCTGCAATTGCCGAATATACCTGTAAAGAGAAAGAAGTTAAGCTCGATGGATTAGCCAAATCAATGCTGGACGAAGTGATCACCGAGGCCTTCAGAAATAGGGATCGCAATTTTGGAAATGCGCGTTATGTAAATGATTTGGTCGAGAAAGCGAAGGTAAACCTTGGTCTGCGGATAATGAATCAAACGGAAGTGGATGAGGCAAGTGTTGAAGAACTATCACGTATTCTACCCGAGGATATTGAAAAAATAAAACTTCTGGATACGTACGCCACGCCTAATATTCCGATGGATGAGAAATTGCTCGCACGTACGCTGGAAGAACTCGATGCGCTCACCGGGCTGGAAAGTGTCAAACAACAAATTCGAGAAATGATCGATATTGTAAAATATCATCAGGTGCTGGGACGAGGCGTACTCAACAAGTTTTATATGCACACCGTTTTTATAGGTAATCCCGGTACCGGCAAAACAACTGTTGCGCGTATTCTAACCCAAATTTATAAGGCACTTGGCATACTTGAACGCGGGCATATGGTAGAAACCGATCGACAGGGACTCGTCGCAGGATATGTAGGCCAAACGGCTTTAAAAACAGCAGATAAAATTGAAGAAGCAATGGGTGGTGTTTTGTTTATTGACGAAGCCTATGCCCTAACAAGTTCTATCGGGGGATCTCACGACTTTGGCAATGAGGTGATCCAAACCATCCTCAAACAAATGGAAGATAAACGTGGGCACTTTTTTGTCTTTGCCGCAGGGTATCCGGACAATATGGATGCATTTTTAAAAGCTAACCCCGGACTCAGTTCACGCTTTGATAAAGTGTTGCGATTTGAGGATTACAGCCCTGAAGAGTTAAATGAAATAGGCATCAACCTAATCCATGGCCTGGACATGAAAATAACGCCTAAAGCACTTGACCACCTGAATGGCTATTTCAAATTCCTGCACAATTACAGAGATAAGTATTTTGGCAATGGAAGAAGTGTTCGCCAGGTGATTCAGGAAGTCATTAAAAAACAAAACCTGCGATTGGCTAAATCAACCTTAGGTGCACGAAATCAGGCAAATTTGATCACTTTTGACGATGTTAAAGATTTTAGTTCGGATAAGAATTTACTAGTATATCGCCGTCAGACCATAGGATTTCAAAAATAAATCAGTCTTTAAAGCGGAAAGTTGCTTTTGTTACACTAACCTTCTGATTATTGCTGGTATTTTTGTGCCATGAGCTTGATCAGTAGCATGTTTAAAATGACTTGTCCAAAATGCAGACAAGGTAAATTGTTTGAAAGTCCTATAAAATGGTCCAGTCCATTGATTATGCATAGGAATTGTTCAAATTGTGGACAGCGATTTGAGCCGGAGCCGGGATTTTATTTCGGTGCAATGTTCATCTCATATATTCTACTTGCATTTTTCAGCCTGGGATTTACGGGCCTCATGGTGTTTTATTTCAAGATCTCTGTGGATATTTCTTTTGCTTTGCTACTTTTTATATTAGCGGTGTTTTTTATTTGGAACTTACGACTCTGCCGTTCTATTTGGATTCATCTGATGATTAAATATGACAAGAACGCCCAACTTAGCACCAAAACGAAATAAGCGTACGGAAAATCCTTAACCGCTCTCTTCGTTCGAATCAGATTCCCTTATAGTTTCTGTCTTTTGACACACCAAAGTGTGCTCCTTCTCCGTATTATTGTCGTTTAGACAGTATTTTGGGGCAAATCGGAAGATATGACCCGGGCATAATATTCGAAGACGTCATAGACATGTTACTTTGCAAGTTATACAATGAAGGAATTCAACACGTATTTTATTATTCTGTTTGCCGCCATGCTGATTTCCTGCAGCACAACGAAACATACAGTTACCGGGACCGATCAATTTCTCCAAAAGACCTGGCATAAAACAAATCTCTCGGACAAGCACCATATGGGTTTGCTGATCTATGATCCTGAAATAAAGGAAACTTTGTTGGATTATCGGGCAGACAATTATTTCATTCCTGCTTCTAATGCGAAAATCCTGACGCTTTATGCGGCATTGCAAACGCTAGAAGATAGTTTGAAGTCAGCTATATATGTTGAAACAAAGGACTCCATTTTCCTTTGGGGTGGGGGAGATCCGGGAACACTCTATCCAAATGCAGATACCATCAATTCATTAGTTGCGTTCCTGAAAAATACTGACAAGGCGATTGTTATTTCAAATACGCATTTTCAATCCAAACGGTATGGACCTGGTTGGGCATGGGACGATTATCCGTACAATTTTCAATGTGAAAGAAATGCGCTCCCGGCCTATGGCAACCGAATTTGGATAGAAAGGCATGGAGATAGTATCTCCATTCAACCAACTTATCTCAGCGCAGCGCTCAGTATTCAAAAAGGAAACAAATCCTCACTCTCTAAATCCGAATGGGGGGAAGCCTATTCCTATACGTACAACCCGGATATCGCGACAGAGAAACTATCCATTCCAATTACTTTTTTCGAAAATGATACACGTTATACCTGGGCTGAAATAACAGGAAAAAATATAAATTATGCAAGTCGTCTTACGCCCAAATTTTCTCAATCAATAAATGGTTCATCCAGAGATTCTCTCTTAAAGATACTGATGCATGAAAGCGATAATTTCGTCGCCGAACAAATTTTACTCGCTTGTTCGATGAGAGAATTGCAATACATGTCCGATACGGAATTCATTCATCATTTTACAAAGGAATATTTATTCAATTTACAATATCCTGTTCGTTGGTTTGACGGCTCTGGGTTGTCCAGATACAATGCAATGACACCAACAGCCCTTGTGGACGTACTGGAGCGCATCTACCAACTAAAAGGCAAGGAATACATTACTGCTATATTTCCGGCAGGTGGTCAATCAGGAACCATTAAAGATTTTCTTTCTAGCCCTGGTGATCAACCATATATTTATGCCAAGTCAGGTACAATGAAAAACGTATATTGTCTCAGTGGATACCTGATGACAAGATCAGGTAAAGTGCTTTTATTTTCCTGGATGAATAACAATTTCAATCTCAGCAAGCATGCGTTAAAATCTGCCATGGAAAAATATTTGCTGACCGTTTACAACCATTATTAGAAAGCTTTCTTATGACGCCCTCTATCCCAGGAGAAAATTTAATTACACTTGCAGATGAATTCGGTTTACCCTTATTTGTCTATGATGCACAAACAATCACGACACAAATTTCAAAACTAAAGCAAGCGTTTAAAGTACCCTCCTTTGAAATCCGATATGCCTGTAAAGCGTTAAATACCATCGGAATCCTGCAACACATCCATCAGCAAGGGTGCGGGATAGATACAGTCTCATTAGGTGAGATCAGGTTAGCGTTAGAAGCGGGTGTACCACCCGAAAAAATAAGCTTTACACCATCAGGCGTGCTTCTGGAGGAATACGCTTATGCTATAGAAAAGGGTATTCATGTACATGTCGACCAATTACACGTATTAGAATGGATCGATAAAAACTATCCCAAAACTGAAATCACTTTGCGTTTTAATCCCGGGATCGTAGCCGGAGGTCATCTTAAACTCCAAGTCGGTGCAGAAGATTCAAAATTTGGTATCCATATTAATCAGATCGAGAAAGTTAAAACACTGACCGACACACTATCCCTTAACATTATAGGTGTGCATATGCATCTGGGCTCTGACATTGGTGATTCTGAAAGCTTTAATGAAGCGTATGAGTATATCCTTAAAATTGCGCTCAACTGGAAAGAATCGCTCAAGCGCATCGATTTGGGAGGAGGCTTTAAAATCCCATATCACCCGGATGATCATCGGATAGATATTCAAGCATTTGGTTTGGACGTGGGCCAACGATTTAATGCCTTTTGCAAAGAAATTGGGCGTGATATACTAATGATTGTCGAGCCGGGAAAATATCTTGTCAGCGAAGCCGGTTATTTGCTCATGGAAGTGAGTGGGGTGCGAGATATTGGTGAGACCGGACTTGCGTATGTTTCCTCAGGATTTAATCATTTTGTAAGGCCGATGAACTATGAAGCTTATCATCATATTGTCAATTTATCCAATCCCACAGGAACACCCTATGCTTATGACATAGTGGGCTATTTGTGTGAAACTGATACGTTCGCGCATTCTCGTTTGATCGAAGAAATCAGAAGAGGTGATATCCTATGCCTTATGAATGCAGGTGCTTATGGTTTTACCATGTCCTCTAATTACAATACACGTCCTCGCCCTGCTGAAGTACTTGTCAGAGAAAATGGAACCGACCAACTAATCAAACGAGCGGAAACCATCGAAGATTTACTTCAAACCGATTTAGGCTTTAAACAAAAATAATAACTACTATTTTGTCAGCGTGTGTACTTCTATAGGACCTTGATTGTTTCCCGTCAGCACAACCTGCTTTCCATCTGCCGTTTTAAGGAGTAATAACTCCCGAACTTCTTTCCCTGCCCAAAATCCGTGTTCACTGTTTTCAACAAAACGAAAACTTCCGTCCGGATTTTGAAGCAATAGGGTTCCATTGCCTGCATCAATTTCGCCAGTTTCCGTTTCAGTATAAAGGAAGTTGCCGGCTAAAAGAATATCTTTTCGCCCATCCTGATTGAAATCATAAATCAGTATATCATTCGAAGGATGTAATTGCACTTGATATGGAATGGCTTGTTTCGAAAATACCCCTCCATTATTTTTATACAAAGTTGTTTCAAAGGTATGTGTGTAGAGATAGGTCGCCTTTGACAATTCAGCACTTGAAAAAATATCGTTGAGGGTTGCAGTAGAATAGGGTTTGTATCGTAAAAATTTCTTTTTAAGAATTGGTATTTGTGCAATGATCGCATCCCGTCCGGCAAAAGGATACATCTGTCCCTGATAATAATAACACATGATAGGATCCAGAAATCCATTGTTGTCAAAATCATTCGTCACCAAGGTAATGGGTTCCTCCTGTGTCGTTGATAATCGATGGTTAAGGCCAATATTCCCTGCGACCATATCCATATCCCCATCCCCATCGATATCGGCTATTTTGATCGCTTTCCACCAACCATTCGTTTTGTCAAAACCAAATTCTTTGGTTTTGTTGGAATATTGTTTGCCATCCCAAGCGAATACACTGACTGGCATCCATTCGCCCACAAGGACAATCTCTTCTTTTCCATTTCCATTTAAATCGGCCACTTCAATAGCAGAAATCATCCCATAGGCATCCAAATCCGGAAAAAGCTCTTGGGTCACATCTACAAATTTCCCATTTTCGTTTTTCAACAAATAACTCTTTGGCGCGGTAGGAAATCGACCGGGAACACTTCGTCCACCGATGAGAATATCCATATCCTTATCACCATCAAAGTCAATTGCCTTGACGGCCCCGGCATTTGTTCTGATATCCGGAAAATCATTAGAAGGGCTAAATGCCCCATAACCATCATTTGTATAATACCGAACGCGATATTCCTGAGCATTTTCCGGCTTTTCACTACCTCCTGAAATAATCAAAATATCCTTATCGCCATCCATATCAAAATCCACTAGCAGTGAACCACAATCCTCAAATGAAGCATCTCTTTCAATCGCCGGCACAGAAACTTTATCAAAATGTCCATTGTTTTTTTGAATGAACACTGCTGCCGGAAAACCAGAACCACTACCTGCAAAAATATCTTCCAATTGATCCCCATTCAGATCCCCAACAGCCAGACAGGGTCCTTCCGCGGATAGCATATAAGGAATAAGCTTTTCTGTCTTAAAATCAACAAATTTATTTTCCTTGTGGACCCAAGAAATAGCATTGGGCTTACTGACAAATAAGGGCTCATTTTTTTCTTTACCCATGCTACGATACGGCTTTCCTTCACCTCTTTTTAAATTCAATCGTTGATTGACAGCAACTTCTTTTAGCATTTCCTGATTCCCATTTGGCCAGGTGATGATAAGTGAATCAATTCGTTCTACCTGACCTAACCCGAAGTGAAGAATAGGTTCTGAAGAAGAGAGAAATCCTTTTGTATTCATCAGTACCTGCCGTTGCAAATTACCTTTCGTGTAAAGTTCTGCTACCGTGCCATAAGGATTAGGAAACTGAGCGTCATAAGCAATCGTTATCTGAAGCCAATTGCGATTTGAAATATCGTTTCTATAAATAAATACAGGATCATCAATATTATGCACGATGATATCCAGATCACCATCCATATCCAGATCTGCATAGGCAGCTCCATTGGAAAAAGATGGATGATCCATTCCTGCTTGCATACCTGCATTAATAAATGAGAGGTTCTGAGAATTGATGTACAAGTAATTGTTCATCCTTTTTTCAGGAATGTGATTCAGTACTTCATAAATATCAGGAAATCGCCTCGGGGTCACACCGCCACTACGATCTATTGAATCCCGAAAATAATTGGTGTAATCAAGATTAGTAATATCTCGACGGTATCCATTCGTGATGTACAGATCTTTCCATCCATCATTATCAAAATCAGCAATCAACGGGGCCCAACTCCAATCCGTTGCCGCTACTCCCGAATACTGAGCGATATCAACATAGGTATTGTTCCCTTTATTCAATTGAAGCATATTCCGTCCAACCTGTCGGCCATAACCATACTGGACCAGCAAATTGTACCGATCATAAGTCATCACGGTTGCAAGTTCTTTATACCGAAATGGGTCTTCAGCCTTCATATCCATCACGATGATATCATCTAAACCATCATTGTTGATATCCGCTACATCTGAGCCCATACTATTCTGACTGGAATGTCTGAGGTATTCATAATAATGATCTGTGAAAGTCCCGTTCTTGTTATTGATATAGATATAATCAGGTTCTACAAAATCATTTGCAACATACAAATCCATCCACCCATCATTGTTGATATCAATCGGCGTCACGCTCAACCCAAAAGCTGAATTGATAAGCCCCGCCTGACCAGTCACATTGACAAAATGATTATTATCATTTCTGTATAATTGATTCGACTCAAATGGTGTTTCCGGGGTGGTGATTCGCTGAACACTTCCATCCGGTTGTTCCCTAAGTCTGAGTTTTGCCGCATCTTCAAAACCGATCCGGTGGTTAAGGATGAAAACATCCAGATCACCATCCCCATCATAATCAAAAAAGCAAGCTTGATTGCTATCACTATTGTCATCCAATCCCATTTCAACAGCCTTCTCTTCAAAGTAGGGAATGAGTTTTCCTTTAATCGGTTTATTTCCCATATTAATATATAGGAAATTAGTCTTCATGCCATCGTCCGTCTTACTCGTGCGACAGCTGTACAAATCCATTCTTCCATCCCCATTGACATCCGCCATCGTTACCCCAGTCTTAAAACCCTCAAGAGCCGGCACATCTGCCTCTTTCGTAATATCCAAAAACTTAAAATTACCAAGGTTCAGGAACAATCTATTAGGTCCAAAAGCCGAAGAAAAATATAAGTCCGGCAATCCATCCCCATTCACATCACCGGCAGCCACACCACATCCGTTGTAGATATACTCATAGGTGAAAATATTGTAATTGTAGTCTTCCGTAAACTTATTCGAATGCTTTACACCTGTTACTTCCTGAGGCATAAGCGTAAATCGAGCATACACAGCAGGCAATCCTTCTTCCTTTTCTGATTGCCCAGACTCAATCGAATCTGATTTCGAATCACACTGCGAAAATGTTACGAGTACCAACAAACAGGATACATAGTATAAATATGATTTTAATATAGACATGCCTTCGGTTAATTAGTAAATGACGTTAGTTAAGAAATCATTTTTACGTTTATAACAATCCATTAAGAGGAGTATAATATTTAATTCAATAAGAGATTCAATTCTGCATGACTTCTGTTATTTCCTGTGATAATAGCTGCCTTCCCATCAGCAAGTGTAATCATCCGTAACGTTCTGACTTCTCGTTGTGCCCAAAAGCCATGTTGCATGTTTGGTAAATATTTATAAGAACCATCTTTTTGTTGAATCAATAACGTACCTGCACCGGCATCCATTTCTCCCGTTTCTGTTTCGGCATATTTAAAGTTGCCGGCGAGCAACAAATCTTTGAGTCCATCCCCATTAAAATCACGAATGACCGCATCAAAAACAGGATGAAATTGAGCTTCCACCGGCAGAGATGCTTTCGCAAACTTGCCCTTGTTGTTCAGGTACAATGTGGTCTCAAAAGTATGTGTATATAAGTAGGTGCTTGAGGCCAGTTCTTCTTTACTGAAAATATCTTCGAGCGTTGCATGTGCATAAGGTGTATACCTTAAAAATTTCTTCTTTATAATTGGTATCTGCGCGATCATTGCATCTCGACCGATAAACGGATAACGTTTCCCTTGATAATAATAACACATAATGGGATCTGTAGATCCATTGCCGTCAAAGTCATTTGAAACCAATGTCACCGGGAACTTTTCGGAGGCATTTAGTCTATGATTCAATCCCATATTTCCTACCAGCATATCCATGTCGCCATCACCATCAACATCTTCTACCGTAATGGATTTCCACCAACCATTGATATCCCCCAAACCGTACTGACTGGTTTTATTTTGCATCTTCTTACCATCAAAAGAAAATATGGTGACCGGCATCCAATCACCCACAATGATCAGTTCTTCTTTTCCATCACCATCCAAATCTCCGGCTTTAATATCTGTAATCATCCCGATCTCATCAAGATCAGGAAAGATCGTTGATGTCATCACACGAAAAGTACCCTGATCATTGATCAAGCAGTAGCTCTTTGGCGCTTGAGGAAATAAACCAGGGGAACTCAATCCACCGATGATGATGTCCATATCATTATCCTGATCTATGTCTATTGAAAGAATGGCGCCTGCATTTGTTCGGATTACAGGAAAATTTATGACGCGGCTAAATTCTCCTTTCCCATTATTTTCATAGTACCTTGCCATGTACTCCGGAGCATTCAATTTATGTAAATTACCCCCGGCTACCACTATCAAATCAAGGTCTCCATCATTATCAAAATCCTCCAGTACAGATCCACAATCTTCAAAAAGAGAATCTACCTGGATACCAGGGATAGCAGCAGGGGAGAAGTGACCTTTTTTATCTTGCAGAAATAACTGCGCAGGAAATCCAGCTCCATTCCCTGTAAAAAGATCTTCAAGATGATCGCCATTAACGTCCCCTACAGACATACACGGACCTTCGGCCGAGAGCATGTAGGGAATGAGTTTTTCTCTTTTGAAGTCATTAAAGTCATCATCTTGGTGCGCCCATGCCAGCGCTTCATCCATATTTTTAAATAATGGCTTCGGAGTTGGAGATTTCTTAAGCTCATATGGCTGACCATTTCCTTTTTTCCAATGAAGGCGCTGGTTGACATTCACTTGTCTGGAAATTTCTTTTCGACCATCAGGCCACTGAATGATGATTGAATCAATTTGAGCAATCGATCCCAACCCAAAATGCGCCACCGGTTCAGAAGCAGAGAGAAATCCTTTGTTGACGCTTATCATCGCATACTGGTGCAATTCACCCGCATACATATCTATCTCCGTTCCAATCCCATGGGTATTACCTCCATCATATTCAACAACGATTTGCAACCAGTTTTTATTCGCTATATCATTTCGATATAAAAAGGCGGGGGCGTCAATATTACTTACAATAATATCAAGATCACCATCAAGATCTAGGTCTGCATAGGCTGCTCCATTTGAAAATGATGGATGATCCATGCCGGCTTGTTTCGCTGCATTTAAAAAGGTGAGATTACCAGAATTAATATACAGGTAGTTACTAAGTTTTTTCTCCGGTATATAAATCAGAAAATCAGCCAAATCCGGAAATGCTGCTGCAGAAACCCCGCCTGACTTATTCACAGAGTCTAAAAAATAATTAGTATAATCTAACGCAGTCACATCTTTTCTGTATCCATTAGTGATATATATATCGCGCCAACCATCGTTGTCAAAATCGGCTAGAAGGGGTGACCAACTCCAATCAGTGGCTGCGATGCCTGCTATTTGTCCAATATCAGCAAACGTATTATTTCCCATATTAAGCTGAAGCATATTACGCACCGTTTGTCTACCATAGCCATATTGAACCAGTAGATTGTATCGATCAATGTGCAATGAATTTTCCAATTCTTTATACCTAATAGGATCTTCTGCCTTCATATCCAGAACGATGATATCCGGTAAACCATCGTTATTTATATCCGCAATGTCAGTCCCCATACTATTCTGACAAGAATGTTTGAGATATTCAAAATACTTGTCCGTGAATGTTCCATCCTGATTGTTGATATAAATATAATCCGGCTCGATGTAATCATTTGCAACATACAAATCCATCCATCCGTCTTTGTTGATATCAGCAGCCGTGACACTTAATCCAAAAGCAGAATTTAGCATGCCCAATTCTTCGGTGATATTCACAAAGTGACCATTGTCATTTCTGAAGAAAAGATTGGATTCAAATGGCGAATTAGGGGAAGTGATTCTTGAAAGATGTCCATCTTCATGTTGTTGTACACGAATTTTAGAGGAAGACGTAAAATCTATACTGTGATTTAATATAAAAACATCCAAATCACCATCCCGGTCATAATCAAAATAACAAGCGTGATTCGTATTACTATTATCTTCTAGGCCTAATTGTTTCGCTTGATCTTCAAAGACCGGCACTTCCATTCCTTCGATGGTCACATTCCCTTTATTAATAAACACAAAATCATTCCTTTTATTATCATCACTTTTGCCTGTTCGGCAACAATGAATATCCATTCTTCCGTCCCCATTGATATCTGCAATCGTGACGCCTGTTTTATAGCCATCATCGGCCATAACACCGGCTGCTTCCGCTACCTCCACAAATTTAAAATCCCCTTTATTCAAATACAACTTATTTGATCCAAAAGCTGAAGCAAAATAAATATCGGGAAGACCATCATTATTAAAATCAGCCGTAGCTACACCACAACCATTATACAGATATTCATAGTTGAACATATTATAGTTCCAGTCTTCTTTGATTATATTCTCAAAATTGATGCCGGTAGAATCGGGTGATAACAAAGAAAATCGAGCATCTACTTCAGGCAAGCCTTCTTCTTTTCTGGTCTCTACTGAATCTGTACTAGATTCACACTGCGTAAATATCAGAAGTGTCAGTATGCAGAATAGATAGTAGAAATGCGAGCTTAATATAGACATGCCTTCTTAAATTTATTATACGTTGATAAAAATCAATTTAGACTACGTAAGAATACTTCCGTTAAATCCTAACCCTTTAATTCAGTATGAGATTCAGTTGGGCATGACTTCTGTTATTTCCTGTAATAATAGCTGTCTGCCCATCCGCAAGTGTAATCGTTCGAAGCGTCCTAACCTCTCCTTGCGCCCAAAATCCATGTTGCCTATTTGGCATATATTTAAAGGATCCATCCTTCTGTTGAATCAGTAAAGTACCGGCCCCCGCATCTATTTCTCCGGTTTCTGTTTCGGCATATTTAAAGTTGCCGGCAAGCAATAAATCCTTTAGTCCATCCCCATTAAAATCACGAATGACCGCATCAAAAACAGGGTGAAATTGAGATTCAATGGGCAGAGATGCTTTTGCAAACTTGCCCTTGTTGTTCAAGTACAATGTGGTCTCAAAAGTATGTGTATATAAGTAGGTGCTCGAGGCCAATTCTTCTTTACTAAAAATATCTTCGAGTGTAGCGTTTGAATAGGTCGAATACCTTAAAAATTTCTTCTTTATAATTGGTATCTGCGCGATCATTGCATCTCGACCGATAAACGGATAACGTTTCCCTTGATAATAATAGCACATAATGGGATCTGTAGATCCATTGCCGTCAAAGTCATTTGAAACCAATGTCACCGGAAACTTTTCGGAGGCATTTAGTCTATGATTTAATCCCATATTTCCTGCCAACATATCCATGTCACCATCCCCATCCACATCTTCAATAATTATGGATTTCCACCAACCATTAATCTCTCCCAAACCGTATTGACTGGTTTTATTTTGCATCTTTTTTCCATCATACGAAAATATCGTCACCGGCATCCAGTCACCAACAATGATGAGTTCATCTTTTCCATCACCATCCAAATCTCCGGATTTGATATCTGTAATCATCCCGATCTCATCAAGATCAGGGAAGATCGTTGATGTCATATCCCGGAAAGTGCCCTGATCATTGATCAAGCAGTAGCTCTTTGGCGCTTTAGGAAATAATCCAGGTGTACTCAATCCGCCGATGATGATGTCCATATCATTATCCTGATCTATATCTATTGAAAGAATGGCGCCTGCATTTGTTCGGATAATAGGAAAATTTGTGACGCGACTAAATTCTCCCTTCCCATTATTTACATAGTACCTGGCCATGTATTCCGGGGCATTCAATTTATATAAATTACCCCCTGCAGCCACCATCAAATCAAGATCCCCGTCATTATCAAAATCCTCCAGTACAGATCCACAGTCTTCAAAAAGAGAATCTATTTGAATTCCTGGAATCGCAGTAGGGGAGAAGTGACCATTTTTATCTTGCAGAAATAATTGAGCTGGATATCCAGCACCATTGCCGGTAAAGAGGTCTTCAAGTTGATCACCATTGACATCGCCAACAGACATGCATGGACCTTCTGCCGAGAGCATGTAGGGAATCAGCTTTTCTCTTTTAAAATCATTAAATTCATCATCCTGGTGCGCCCATGCCAGCGCTTCATCCCTATTTTTAAATAATGGCTTCGGCAGTGGAGATTTCTTAAACTCATATGGCTGACCAAATCCTTTTTTCCATTGCAACCGCTGGTTAACATTCACTTGTCTGGAAATTTCTTTTCGACCATCAGGCCACTGAAGAATGACGGAATCAATCTGAGAAATCGATCCTAACCCAAAATGCGCCATCGGTTCAGAAGCAGAAAGAAATCCCTTGTTGACACTGATCATGGCATACTGATGTAAATCACCCGCATAAACATCTATCCCCGTACCAATCCCGTGGCTATTACCTCCCACATATTCAACATCAATTTGTAACCAGTTTTTATTCGCTATATCATTTCGATATAAAAAAGCAGGCGCTTCTATATTATTGACAATGATATCCAGATCGCCATCCAGATCAAGATCTGCATAAGCTGCTCCATTTGAAAAGGAGGGATGATCCATGCCGGCTTGTATTGCTGCATCTGTAAAAGTAAGATCACCCGTATTTATATAGAGATAGTTACTTAATTTCTTTTCAGGAATATGAATCAGAAAATCAGCCAGATCCGGATACCGCTGTTGGGTCACCCCACCAGCTCTGCTCACTGAATCCCTAAAGAAGTTCATATAATCCAAATTAGTCACATCTTTTCTGTATCCATTGGTTATATACATATCGCGCCAACCATCGTTGTCAAAATCAGCTAGAAGGGGTGACCAACTCCAATCAGTGGCTGCTATGCCTGCTATTTGTCCAATATCAGCGAAAGTGTTGTTACCCATATTAAGCTGAAGCATATTGCGCGCCGTTTGACGTCCATATCCATATTGCACCAGCATGTTGTATCGATCGATCTTCAATACATTATCTAGTTCTTTATACCGGATCGGATCATCAGCCTTCATGTCCAATACTATGATATCGGGCAAACCATCATTATTGATGTCGGCAATATCCGATCCCATACTATTCTGACTAGAATGCTGCAGGTACTCATAATACTTGTCTGTAAAGGATCCATCCTGATTGTTGATATAGATATAATCCGGCTCGATATAATCATTTGCAACGTACAAATCCATCCACCCATCTTTATTAATATCAGCAGCCGTAACACTTAATCCAAAAGCAGAATTTGTCAAGCCCATTTCTTCCGTGATATTCACAAAATGACCATTGTCATTTCGGTAAAAAAGATTAGACTCAAATGGAGAAACCGGCGTAGTGATTCTCTCTAAACTTCCATCATCATTCTGCTGCATCCGTATTTTGGTGGCATCTGTAAAACCAATTCGATGATTGAGAATAAAAACATCCAAATCACCATCCCGGTCATAATCAAAATAACAAGCGTGATTTGTATTACTATTATCCTCCAATCCAAGTTGCTTCGCTTGATCTTCAAAAACCGGTACTTCCATCCCCTCAATGGTCACATTTCCTTTATTAATAAACACATGATCATTCTTCTTGTTGTCATCACTTTTACTCGTACGGCAACAGTGTATATCCATTTTCCCATCTCCATTGATGTCTGCGATCGTGACCCCTGTTTTATACCCATCAGCGGCTTCAACACCTGCAGCTTCTGTGACATCCACAAAATTGAAACCTCCTTTATTTAGATATAATTTGTTTGATCCAAAAGCAGAGGTAAAATATATATCAGGAAGTCCATCATTGTTAAAATCAGCCGTTGCTACGCCACAACCATTGTATAGGTATTCATAGTTGAAAATATTGTAGTCCCAGTTTTCCATTAATGAATTTTCAAAATAGATACCGGTTGATTCCGGGGGTAACAAAGTAAATCGAGCATCCACAGCAGGTAATCCTTCTTCCTTTTCTGATTGCCCAGACTCCAACGAATCCGTTTTCGTATCACACTGCGAAAATGTAAAGAGTACCAGCAAACAGGAAACATAGTAGAAATATGATTTTAATATAGACATGCCTTCGATTTATGATTATATGAAGTTAAGTGAGTAATCATTTACGTTTATTTCAATCCTTCAGGAGAATAGAATATTTAATTCAATAGGAGATTCAGCTGGGCATGACTTCTGTTATTTCCTGTAATAATAGCTGTCTGCCCATCCGCGAGGGTAATCGTTCGTAGCGTCCTGACCTCTCTTTGCGCCCAAAAGCCATGTTGCCTATTTGGCATATATTTAAAGGATCCATCCTTCTGTTGAATCAGCAAAGTACCGGCCCCCGCATCCATTTCTCCAGTTTCTGTTTCGGCATATTTAAAGTTGCCGGCCAACAATAAATCTTTTAGTCCATCACCATTGAAATCACGAATGACCGCATCAAAAACAGGATGGAATTGAGCTTCCACCGGCAGAGATGCTTTCGCAAACTTGCCCTTATTGTTCAGGTACAATGTGGTCTCAAAAGTATGTGTATATAAGTAGGTGCTCGAGGCTAGTTCTTCTTTGCTGAAAATATCTTCGAGCGTAGCGTGTGCATAGGGCGTGTATCTTAAAAACTTCTTCTTTATAATAGGTATCTGCGCGATCATCGCATCTCGACCGATAAACGGATAACGCTTTCCTTGATAATAATAGCACATAATGGGATCTGTAGATCCATTGCCGTCAAAGTCATTTGAAACCAATGTCACCGGGAACTTTTCGGAGGCATTTAGTCTTTGATTCAATCCCAAATTTCCCGCCAGCATATCCAGGTCACCATCCCCATCAACATCTTCTAGTGTAATGGATTTCCACCAACCGTTGATGTCCCCAAAACCATATTCGCTGGTTTTATTTTGCATCTTCTTTCCATCATATGAAAATACTGTCACCGGCATCCAGTCACCAACAATAATGAGTTCATCTTTCCCATCACCATCTAAATCTCCAGCTTTGATATCTGTAATCATCCCGATCTCATCAAGATCAGGAAAGATCGTTACTGTCATATCACGGAAAGTGCCCTGATCATTGATCAAGCAGTAGCTCTTTGGCGCTTTAGGAAATAATCCAGGTGTACTCAAACCGCCAATGATGATGTCCATGTCATTATCCTGATCAATATCGATGGAAAGAATAGCGCCTGCATTTGTTCTGATAATTGGAAAATTTACTACGCGAACAAATTCACCTTTCCCATTATTGGTATAATACCTGGTCATGTATTCCGGGGCATTCAATTTATATAAATTCCCCCCAGCTGCCACCATCAAATCAAGGTCTCCATCATTATCAAAATCCTCCAGTACAGATCCACAGTCTTCAAAAAGTGAATCCCCTTGGATGCTAGGATTATAAGCAGGGGAGAAGTGCCCATTCTTATCTTGTAGAAATACCTGGGCAGGAAATCCTGCTCCATTACCCATAAAAACATCTTCCAGCTTATCGCCATTAACATCGCCAACAGACATACAAGGACCCTCTGCTGAAAGCATGTAGGGCATCAGTTTTTCTCTTTTAAAGTCATTAAATACATCATCCTGATGTGCCCATGCAAGCGCATCATCCATGTTTTTAAATAATGGTTTCACGGCGGGTGATGTCTTTACATCATAGGGATTGCCAAATCCTCTTTTCCATTGAAGTCGCTGATTGACCTTCACTTGTTTGGAAATTTCTTTTCGACCATCAGGCCATTTCAAAATTATGGAATCAATTTGCGAGACAGCGCCCAAACCAAAATGTGCCACGGGTTCTGAGGCCGAAAGAAATCCTTTGTTGACAGTGATGATCGCATACTGGTGTAGGTCACCGGCATATACATCTATTTCCGTCCCAATCCCGTGGCTGTTCCCACTATCATATTCCACCTCAATTTGCAACCAACTTTTACCAGATATATCATTGCGATACACGAAAGCTGGTGCTTCCATATTATTGACAATGATATCCAAATCGCCATCCAGATCGAGATCTGCATAGGCTGCTCCATTTGAAAAGGAAGGATGATCCATGCCGGCTTGCTGAGCAGCATCTATAAACGTAAGATCGCCGGAATTTATATAGAGATAGTTACTTAATTTCTTTTCAGGAATATGAATCAGAAAATCAGCCAAATCCGGATATCGTTGAGGGGTTAATCCTCCTGCTTTATTCACTGAATCCCGAAAGAAGTTCATATAATCCAAGTTGGTAACGTCTTTTCTGTATCCATTGGTTATATAGATATCGCGCCACCCATCATTATCAAAATCTGCCAACAGGGGTGCCCAACTCCAGTCCGTCGCCGCCACACCAGCTACCTGCCCTATTTCAGCATAGGTGTCATTACCCATATTCAATTGAAGCATATTGCGGACCGTCTGTCGCCCATAATCATATTGTACCAACAAACTATATCGATCGATTTTCAACACATTGTCTAATTCCTTGTAACGAATCGGATCTTCAGCCTTCATATCCAATACCATGATATCCGGTAAACCATCATTATTGATGTCGGCAATATCCGATCCCATACTATTCTGACTAGAATGCTGTAGGTACTCATAATACTTGTCTGTAAAGGATCCATCCTGATTGTTGATATAGATATAATCCGGCTCGATATAATCATTGGCGATGTATAGATCCATCCATCCATCTTTGTTGAGATCGGCAGCGGTGACACTTAAACCATACGCGGAACTCACCATGCCCATTTCTTCAGTGATATTCACAAAGTGTCCATTGTCATTTCTGTAGAAAAGATTGGACTCAAATGGAGAAACCGGCGTAGTAATTCTCGCCAAACTTCCATCTTCCTGTTGTTGCATACGAATCTTAGAGGCATCCATAAAGTCAATGCGATGATTGAGAATAAAAACATCCAAATCCCCATCTCGATCATAATCAAAATAGCAGGCGTGATTTGTATTGCTATTATCCTCTAGGCCAAGTTGCTTTGCCTGATCTTCAAAAACCGGCACTTCCAAACCTTCAATCGTTACATTTCCTTTATTGATAAACACATGGTCATTCTTTCTTTGGTCGTCGCTTTTACTCGTTCGGCAACAGTGTATATCCATTTTCCCGTCCCCATTGATATCCGCAATCGTGACGCCGGTTTTATACCCTTCTGCGGCGACTACACCAGCAGCTTCTGATACATCTACAAATTGAAAATTCCCTTTATTCAAATACAACTTATTGGATCCAAATGCGGAAGTAAAATATATATCGGGAAGCCCATCATTATTAAAATCAGCGGTAGCGACACCACAACCATTGTACAGGTATTCATATCCGAAAATATTGTAGTTCCAGTTTTCTTTAAACGAGTTCTCAAAATAAATACCTGTTGATTCCGGTGGCAACAAAGTAAATCGTGCATCTACTTCAGGCAATGCTGCCTCCTGATAGGATACTTCTCCTTGCTCTTTGCACTGTATCAAAGTCAACATAAACAGTATGTACATTCCTGCTTTGATAGTTCCATTTATTCCTGACATAATATCTTTTGGTATGAGGATGATCGTAAAATCAATATTTATGGGATTTCTCAATATGTATTGCCTGAAACACAGCAACCTCAAAAGGCAAATGAGCAGCACCGGCAACCACACTCAATGAAAGTTGCAAATTTAACTCAATATTGCGTCAATACCATTTTGCGTGATACGGCCTGATGTATCTTTTTCCTTTGGCTGCTTTATCGCTGCATATATATAGGTAACCCGCCCTCTGTCTGGACTGATTTAGGGATTTCCTCAATTTTCAGTTTGTACACCT
>JBBKXT010000293.1:0-4132 GCA_037969625.1 Saprospiraceae bacterium | reverse complement strand
GCCAGACCAGCCAGACCGGAGATGAAATACAAGGCTAAAAATCGTTTTGGACCCAGATACATTTCCACCATGGGACCCAGGAAATATAAGCTCAGCATATTAAATAAGATGTGGGATATGCTGGCATGAGCAAACATGTATGACACGATTTGAAATGGCTTAAACAGCCCCGTGTGCGCATTGTAAAAAGCGTAGAGTTCAGGTCTTTGGGCTTGCAATGCATAGGCCAAATCTTCACTGGCCGTCGGTGAATAGAAGGAAAGTATCTCTTTCCATCCCGGAGGAATTAGTTGCATCGCGATATAAACAACTACATTGATAATCACAAGATGTTTTACTACACCGGTTAATGGCATCATAAGCTTAAAATTCAAAAATTTACTAAGATTGAAATCGTTTCAGAATTTCTTCTTTTCCAAAAGTAATAAACGTCTTTCTACCGGAAGGACTTGTATACGGATTTTCTGAAGCCATCAATCGACTGATCAATGTCTGCATTTCTTCCGTGGTCATTATTTCTCCACGACGTCTGCTCAAATTAGAAGCCAGCGCAAAAGCAATTTTTTCAACTGGCTTCATTTCTATTTTCTGATGACCTTCTTTAAACCGATCCAGAATTTCATCAATGGCTTGCGCAGGCGTCGTCAAATCAGTCATGACCGCCGGCATGCCATGCACGATAAATGCCTCGTGACCAAATTCCGCAATATCAAAACCAAGTTGCTGAAGCGATGGAATTAATTCTTTCAGAATCGCCGCATCCGCTGTATTGCTCTGAATGGTTTCAGGCCACAATAATTTTTGGGTAGCCGCTTTTTCTGCTTCAAGATCACTCATCAATGATTCAAATAACACACGCTCATGCGCAGCACGCTGATCGATCACCAACATGTCTGCAAGTCCGGTCACAACAATATATCGCTGCCATAGTTGCATCGGAACAATTCCCGCCAATGGATCGGAAGCTTCAAATTGATGCGCAGCCGGTTGTTTCTCATCGGAAATAAAACTAGTTTGATCTTCCGTTTTTTCAATAGAGAATCCTTCAATCGATTGGAGCAGCGCGCCCCATTTTTTTATGTTTTCTTTTTCCTGATGCTGATCGCGCTGTTGCGAACTAAACTCGGCACCCGATGAATCACGGTGACCGGTAGTAGCACTTGAAGAGCGATCTAAGCCAACTTCCTGATCAAAGTCAAGAGAAGGCATGATACTATATTTCCCTAAAGCATGCCGACAAGCGACTCGGAGATAATTGTAGATTATTCGTTCGTCTTCAAACTTTATTTCTTGTTTGGTGGGATGTACATTGACATCAATTTTTTCTGCATCAATCTCGAGAAATAAAACGTAAAATGGATGTTGGTCAGGAGGTAGAATATCTTCAAATGCATTTTTTACTGCATGCTGTAAATACGGACTTCGAATAAATCTTCGGTTGACAAAAATGAATTGTTCTCCTCTGGATTTTTTCCCCAATTTTGGCTTGCCGACATAACCGGCAATATTGACATAGTTGGTATCTTCTTCAACCGGAACAAGATGTTCGTTTACTTTTTTTCCGAAGATGCCGATGATTCGATTGCGCAAAGAGCCGGCAGTGAGATTGTAAATTTCCTCATCATTGTGATAGAGTTTGTACTGAATACCTTCAAAGGCTAATGCCAGTCGATGGAACTCATCCAGCACATGCCGCATTTCCACCGGATCACTTTTAAGGAATTTCCTACGAGCCGGAACATTATAAAACAGATTGCGAACGATGATAGAAGTACCCACCGGGCATTGGCAACCTTCCTGAGCAGTGACTACAGAACCTTCAATTAGAATTCGGGTGCCGATCGAATCTTCTACTCTTCTGGTTTTAATTTCCATATGCGCAATCGCTGCGATAGAAGCCAAAGCTTCTCCACGAAACCCCATCGTGCGTATATCGAAAAGATCTTCTGCTGATTTTAGTTTGGAAGTCGCATGGCGCTCAAGACTCATGCGTGCATCCGTTGGTGACATGCCGCTTCCGTTGTCCTGGATATGGATGACGGTCTTACCTGCATCCTTCACAATCACGGTGATTTCTGTAGCACCTGCATCAACAGCATTGTCGAGAAGTTCTTTAACCACAGAAGCAGGCCGTTGAATAACCTCACCGGCAGCAATTTGATTAGCGATTGAGTCAGGCAGAAGCCTTATGATATCCGGCATAGTTTATTTTAATACGATCGAACATCGCGCCCTTCCATATAATTAATAAAGGCTTTGTTAACGACTTTGTTTCCGCCCGGAGTAGGGTAGTTTCCTGAAAAATACCAATCTCCGGTATGGTTAGGACAAGAAGCGCTTAATCCTTCAAGCGTTTGATAGATCACCTTAACCTCTACGTCTAAGTCTTTCGGTGAAACAATTTGTGCTATACGATCAGAGATTTCCTCAGCAGTAACTTCTGCGTAAAGTAATTTAAGTTCGTTTTTTATTTTGTCTTTCGGTAGATCCAGTTGTGCTTTGCAACGCTCATAGCATTCATGCATGAGTGATTCTTTGCCCTGCTCCTTGAGTATTTCTACGAGTCCTTTGAAAGCGATAAACTCATTCATTTTTGACATATCGATTCCATAGCAATCCGGATATCTGATTTGCGGCGCACTACTGACCACGATGATTCGTTTGGGTTTTAACCGTAGCGAAACCATGCGAATGATAGAATCTCTTAAGGTCGTACCGCGCACGATAGAATCATCCATCAAAACGAGTGTGTCGATCCCATTTCGAATGATGCCATAGGTCACATCGTACACATGAGAAATCATCTCATGGCGTGTGTCCGAATTGGCTATAAATGTTCTGAGCTTTTCATCTTTATTGGCTAGCTTTTCAATTCGTGGTTGCTTGGTCAGAAGCGTTCTGATTTCTTCCGCGCTCATTTTTCCATCTGCGGCAATGATCTGCTCAGCCTTTTGTTTGTTGTAGGCATCGTGCAATCCTTCCATCAGGCCGTAAAACGCACCTTCCGCTGTATTGGGTACGTAGGTAAAAACCGTATCATCAAAATTGTAATCAACGGCTTTGAGAATTGGCTCGACTAAATGTTTGCCAAGATTTTTTCGCTCTACATAAATATCTTTATCAGATCCTCGACTGAAATAAATTCTTTCAAAAGAGCAACTTCTTTTTTCGAGCGGTGTGGTAAAAGGGACGACCTCGTGTGCTCCGGATTTTTTAATGATCAATGCATGACCCGGTAAAAGTTCGTGGATAAATTTAGCACTCACATTAAGCGTCGTCTGCAGGGCAGGACGTTCAGAAGCGGCGGCTATAATTTCATCATCGGCATAATAAAAACATGGGCGAATACCATTTGGATCTCTCATGATAAATGAGTCTCCGTGTCCGACCATACCGGCCATTACATAACCTCCGTCAAATTTTCGACAGGCATTTTTAAGGATCCGTTGAATATCCATATTCTCCGTGATCATTGTGGTAATCTGTTCATTTTCGGCACCATCTTGTTTGTACCATTTAAAGAGGCGCTCTACTTCGGCATCAATAAAATGGCCTATTTTCTCAAGGACGGTGACGGTATCGGATCGCTCTTTAGGATACTGACCGAGTTGTACAAGCTCATCAAAGAGTTCATCTACATTGGTGAGGTTGAAATTTCCCGCCAGGACCAGATTCCTGGTGATCCAGTTGTTCAGACGAACGAATGGATGACAAGTTTCGATGGAATTGTCGCCATGTGTGCCATAGCGCAAGTGGCCCATGAGTACTTCACCGGTATACGGTTTATTGGCTTTTAGCCATTCGCCATCGCGCAGTTGCTCAGGAGTGCAATCTTCAAAATTTTCAAAAATACCCTGGAAGACTTCTTTCAAATATTGGTGGCCGTTGCTCCGTTTTCGGCTGATATATTTCGTGCCGGGAGAGGGATTTAGCTTGATAGTTGCCACGCCTGCACCATCCTGACCGCGGTTACGCATTTTCTGCAGGAGCAGTTGCACGGTATAGAGTCCGTGTAGTGCAGTCCCATACTTATCCTGGTAGTGCTGCAGTGGTTTGAGAAGCCTGACAAGTGCGATACCGCACTCATGTTTGATTTGATCACTCATGAGGTTGAAAAAGAAGGGGCAAAAAT
>JBBKXT010000292.1:0-3021 GCA_037969625.1 Saprospiraceae bacterium | reverse complement strand
GCAGAATAGACCTCTTTTTCATTGAAAGGTTTGACGACATAACCACTGGGCATGGTTAGTTTGACTTGCTGGATGGTATCGCGATCCGCAAACGAAGTGATGTAGATAAATGGAGTGGGATACTTTTTATTGATGATATGCGCCAACTCAATGCCATTGCGCGATCCGGACAGGTGAATATCTAAGAGAATAATATCATAGTCGAGACTGGCAAGAAGATCCAGCGCCTGATCACTGTTGTACGAGATCCCGGATACCTCATATCCATGCTTTTGAACAATCCGTTTGATATCACGCGCGATGAGCGGTTCGTCTTCTATGATGAATACCTTCACCATCGTTTAATGTTTTTGATAGTTACTGATGTGCATTTTTATCGTTGTGCCATTCGATCCATCTATGGTCAGATCAGCATTGAGTTTGTCTTTAAAAGCCGAGATCATCTGATAGCCAAAGGACGGCATATCTTCTATCAGAATCGAGGTGTCCATACCCTTGCCATTGTCGCTCACCAAAAATTCCAGGACATCGTTTTGCTCTGTTAGCTTCACCTGAATGATCCCTTCATCCTGATCCGTAAAAGCATGCTTCAAGGCATTGCTGACTAATTCGTTGGCAATCAGACCTAGCGGAACAACTGTATCAACGTCCAAATCTATATCCTGGATCTCCAATTGCAGTTGCGTTTTTTCTTCATTGATATTGTACGTATCAAAGAGCCCCATGATCAGTGTTTCGAGATAGGTTTTTACATTCACATCCGTGAGGTTTTCTTCGGAATATAAGTTTTGATGAATCAGCGCCATCGACCGAACTCGGTTTCTTCCTTCATTGATAGCGGTCAGGGCATTGTCATCTTTGATGTATTCTGACTGCAGTCCCAATAAGCTGGAGACCACCTGGAGATTGTTTTTAACGCGATGGTGAATTTCTTTCAGGAGTAATTCTTTATCCGCGAGAGCAGAGGATATGATGACATTCTTTTCGGCGAGTAAAGCTTCTGATTTTCTTTTGATATGAAACTGGCGAAAGATTAATATTGCAATCGCCAATAAGCCAAATGCCGCCAGAATGAAAAACAGCCGCTGCTGATTTGATTTTTTGAGGGCCAATTGATTCAATTCAGCTTGATAATTCAATTGCCTTATTTGTTCTTCTTTCTTTTCTGTTTCATATTTTCTTTGAAGGGCGAGTATTTTTTCGTTTTTGATTCTGGATTGGATGGAATCCTGATTGACAGACTGGTATTTCAGTACCTGATTTAATTGATTTATTTGATTCCCTCGCTCCAATAAGGCCATCCAGGCTTTTAAAATGATATCAATGACTCTGTAGTCCTGATGAGGAATAATAGCATCATAAGCTTTTTGCATTAGCGCGTAGGCTTCCTTTCTGTTGCCTTGTTCAAACAGGATCATGGCCAGATACATTTTGGAAAAGCTGTAACCCCGGTAATTGATACGCTGTCTGTCAAAAAAACGCTCGATTGTTCTGATGGTGGATTCATCGAGTGTGCCATTTCTTAAGTAACTGATCGTTTGCAGATTGAGATTGGCGCGATGGATGAGTGTTTTATAGCCGCCCTCCTCGCTCATTTTTAAAAATTCACGCGTGACGGTTTCCGCAGTGTCTAAACGGCCCAGATTGATGAAGTAGTCCGCCAGATTCATCTTATGGAGGCATTGCGCTACGGGAGTCTGATTGGGCGGAAATTGGTGGGCATGCTTCATGAAGATTTCCTGGCCTAAATTGTAATACCCAATTTGGTCATAAATGATTCTCAAACGGGAAACGACCGCCCAGCGAACTTCCTGAGAGGTCAAGGTATGATCATATGATGCCAATAGATATTTTATCGCCGTGTCATAATCTTCCTTCATAAAATAAGTGTCCCCCAATTGCCAGTAGACATCCTGCAGATGAATACTGTCATTTCGCGCCATGAAGAAATCCCGGTAGTCAAAAAAGAAGGGTAGGGCCGTATCCCATTCCTGATTCATCCGATAGTATACCCCTTCCATGAGGGTGACTTGCAGAATTAAGGCGGAGTCGGTGAGTGTGTTGCGTAATTCTTTCGCTTCATTCAGATAAGCTTCAGCGGCATTTTTATCCGTTTTAATGATGGCATACATGCAGCTCTTTAGCGTATCAATCTGTTGGTAGGCGGTAAGGGATTCCCATTTCGGGGAAAGCCAAAGGCTATCGGCTTGCCCATAAATAGTGGAGGAAAGAAAGAAAGTAAGTATGAGTATGTTCAGGGACTTACGCAAGAATGTCGGTAGATTTTTTATGGGTTTTACTTTTCGCTGTGAGCAACTTATCAATATGTATAAATGTATTGATATCCTGACTAAGCATAACAAGATACATGATCTCTTTTAGTTTGGTGTTTTCAGATGGATCAGGGAGCATAATTTTTATCTATTTATTGGCTTGCATTCCTTTGTTTTGTGCAGTTTCGTTGTCCTGGTATAGTATCGATACCATCGCTTTTAATTCTGCCAGCTCATTTTGAATCGTTGAAATGGTATTTTCCTGCTGTGTCAATAGTTCGTTTTGTTCCTGGATTGCGTTGATTAAGACGGGAACTAATTCAGCATATTTTACGCCCAGATATTCTTCTGTATTTTCCGGTACATTGACGACTTCGGGAATGAGTTCAAGCAGGTCCTGAGCGATGAGCCCTACGTGTTGCTTTTGTGTATTCGCTTCATTGTTCCAGTTGTATTGAACGGGTTGCAACTTCATCACGGCATTGAGGCCATAAGCGAGGGGTGTAATATTTTTCTTGAGTCTTCTGTCGGAAGTTTGGATGACCCCATTTGTGGCATAAACATCATCCCATCTCTTTCCTGAAGCACCTAAATCAAACATATCGTCTTCTGAAGGACGGAAATTAGCATCGATCGCCATATTGGTGGAACTCATGCATTCAAATGTTAAGAAGCCGAGGTGCAGGAGAGAACTCGCCCCATTGCCGACGGATAGCTCGCCATCGATTTCAACATCTTTTGTAAAAAC
>JBBKXT010000291.1:0-8911 GCA_037969625.1 Saprospiraceae bacterium | reverse complement strand
CAGTGGTGGACCATACACAGAAGTGCTTAGTTATACATACTACGAATAGTCTGTTTGAGTATATCGTTAAATTTTTGTCCGGCTAAGGAAATGCACGAATGCTTTCTTTAGCCGGATTTATTTTGGTCTCGAGTTTAAAAACCGTGGTCATTGAGTTCGCTGGCAATGCTTCACCCGCTTATCCGCTTCATCCCTTGATTCATCATCTTTCCAGAAAATTCTGGGAGGAAATATATTGAACAGCTTTTTTTTAGCGCATTGTTATGGTGGGATTGTTTCCAAAAATACCCAATAGTCATGTAGATGCAATTGATTTGAATAATCACTCGGCCCCTCGCTCTTCGCCCATCAGATTAATGCTTTAAATCCTTCGAGCGTTTTTAATTCTCTCTCAAGGAAAAGAGCGCCCAGGCAATGGCAAAGAATCCCACTCCTGTGATGATTGGGGGCAACATCACATTAGGGGCATAAAATCCACCAATATAGATCATGGCGATACCTAAGAGGATCAATAGGATGGAGGTGATGGTTAGGATTTTGGTTTTGGTCATTTTTATTTTTTTGTAAGCGTGATAAGTGATATTATGGCCCTATGATACTGCGTGTGTTTTGGTATTTTATTCAAACAAATGTTGTAGTTCCTCTTGCGCTATAAACATAAATGATCCTGGGGCGGCCTCCCATAAAACATTCTTGCCGTTTACAATGATTTCAACGGTTATATTATGTGAAGAAAATAAAAAAGGACCGATCATCACATGATCAGCCCCTTTCGGGTGGAAGGTCGGTTTCGAACCGACGACCTCTAGAACCACAATCTAGCGCTCTAACCAACTGAGCTACGTCCACCATCTACCCGCTGTGAAGGCAGTAAATCGCCAAAACGGGATGCAAATATATATTTTCTTTAATTCGCCGGGGGAGTTTTTTCAATTTTAAACGTGCGGGACACCGGATTCAAGGGTGCATCGACCAGTTTTCCATCCTTGTCCAGCAAACTAAGCTTGATCGTATTGTCTCCATCGGGCAGGCCTTCAACGTAATAGGGCTGCCATTTATCGAGGATGTGCTTCTCTCCATTGATGTCTGCTTCAACTAAATTTTCTCCCAGATCAGTATTGACCAGATAGAAGTCAAGCATTACTTTCTCAGTATCAGCACCGGTATACAGTCCCTTTGGACGGCTATAGAAGATCATCGGTTGATCGATATCAACTGATGTAGTGATGCTTTTGCCCGCCACAGTAGCTTTTACGGCCTTATGCGCATCTGCCGTTTTGATACTCTCATGGTAGGACCGGGATAGAAAGCAAAGCAGATAATGATCTCCATCAGGAATGTCATAGGTAAATGACGATTCGTATTTAGCTGCATAGGGCTGATCATCAACGATTAAATGCAGGTGCTGACCTTCTGCGCTGTTGGCGCAGCTCTTTGCTTCCGCATCGGTAGTTTGCTCCCCGAGCTTATAAGTCGTACCACTGATGACAGTCGCTACCGTTCCATTGGTGTATGACATCGCCCGGAGGCTCGCATCTTCAAACTCCTTCGATGGAGCAAATGGTGTTAATGTGTATTTGATTTCCGATACTTCTTCCAGTTCGGTGGTAGCTTCCGTTTGATCCGTTGCTGATTGGTTTTTGCAGCTGAAGAGCAGGGTAGTGGCCAGGAAGAGATAGAATATTGATTTCATAATGGTATGTTTTTGTGTATTTATAGTTTGTGCAAAAATGAATTTTACCAATTGGATAATATTTACTAAATATCACATGTTTGTTACTTTTTTCACCTGTCCTGAAACTGAAATACTTCATGGATCGCCAAAAAAGTATCCGCCTGTGGCGGACTAGTCTCGCAAAAAACTCAGATTCGCTTCCCATCTTGTTTTTAACTTCCATGCTTCTTTTACGTCGGAATTCATTCCTTCTTGCATTTCCGCTTGCGAACCCAAAAGCATTATCAGCTACTGGGCTAGCGGAAATGCAAGATGATCGGTTTGTTCGAACGCCCGCTACAGCGGGATGGCGCGACATGATTCTCCAAATCGAAAAGCTTTTGTTCCCAGATCTTTGCTCTCCTGTCTATGGTCTAATAATCTCGCGTCTCGCGTCTCGTGTCTCGTGTCTAAGGTCTAAAAATCTCAGGTCTTTCAATGATTAATCTCCCGAAACAACGCCTAAATGTACGATTGTCTGCTATTTTACTTCCAATTGAGTGAATATCGATAGATAATTGACGACTTTTACTACCAACAAAACCGATAACCCTCTATATTCAATGGATTCAATTGAACAATTGTTCAAACAGTACTATCCCTTTGTCTGCACTGTCATACGCTCGTATGTCAAAGACAAAGCCATCACAGAGGATATAGCTCAGGAATTATTTGCGGAATTGTGGGTCAAGAGAGATCAATTGAATATCCACACGTCCGTACCGGCCTACCTCAGACGAATGGCCGTCAGCCGATCGCTGAACTATATTAGAGATTCCAAAAAACATGACTGGGATGAGCTGGATGCGTCTACAGAAAGTGCTCCCGGGCTCTCCGGGCAATCCGCCAGTGCCATCCAGCATATGGAGGAAGCAGAACTTAAGACCCGTATTGATGCTGCCATTGAGGACCTGCCGGAGAAATGCCGGATTACCTTCCTATTGAGCCGCCAGGAAGAGATGTCCTATGCAGAGATCGCTGAGCACATGCAGATATCCATTAAAACCGTCGAAAACCAAATTGGTAAAGCCCTCAAACTTCTGCGAATTGCTGTAGCAGAGCATAGGGGGAATAGCAAATAATAGTGTCTAAAGCACAGAACATGGAGAAAACAAATGACATAAGAATTGGCCTTTATCTCTCAGGAGAGATGAAAGGTGCAGAAAGATCTCAATTTGAACGTGAATTAACTTCCAATAGTGATCTAAATGCGGCGTTTAGCGCATCTCAACGTATTTGGGACAATACCCGTCAGCAGGAGTCAGAGTCCTGGGATGCAGAAGGTGCATGGAATCGTTTTATTGATAACAACGCCAGAGAGCAAAAGCAGGCAAAAGGTAAAAGGAGATCTTTGTATTGGGCCGTAGCCGCAGCACTTGCGATTTCAGCGGGGATTTATTCGTTTTTCATCGCCTCCCAAAGCCCAACATCCTATGCTTATGAAGAGGGGATGACAACACCTATCGTACTCATAGATGGCTCCAAAGTGTATTTAAATAAGGATGCTGAGCTTAAAGTTTACCCATTTAATAAGAAGAAAAGACATATAGCACTCAGTGGAGAAGCCTTTGTAGACGTGGCCCCGGATACAGATCGCCCATTTACAGTGACTTCCTCAGGGACCTTGACCGAAGTCGTCGGCACTTCTTTTAATATCTGTCAGCTTGGTGATAAAACCCAGATTTTCGTGAATAGCGGAAAGGTAATCTTCTCCGCAGAAGATGATTCCAACACGGCCGTAGCACTCACCAAAGGCGAAGCAGCCGTTTTCGGTAATCAAAAAATAGAGCTTATTCCAAACCCCTCGCCCAATATAATCTCCTGGAAGACACAGGAACTTCGTTTCGCTAAGCAAATGACTTTAACAGAAATTGTAGCTGATATAGCAGAATATTTTGATGCTAAGATAGTTGTGGAGAATGAAAACACTAAAACCTGCCGAATCACTTCACCACTGTCCTTTGAGAATCCTGAGATTAAATCACTACTCACCATAGTGGCTACTACAGTGAGTGCCGAACTCGTAAAAGAAGACGATACCTATATCATCCGAGGTGGTAAGCAATGCTTGTAGGGATATTGTAGGGTGGTGCTTGTATGATTCTGATAACAAGTAAGTTGTATTTCCAATAACAGTTTATTATTGGTTGTTTTCCAGAAAGGTTTTCTTTCCGTGTCACTTTTACCGATGTCTCCTTTACCTTTGTCCGCTCAAATCGAGTTATGTCAACGATAAAAACGGATATATTAATTATTGGAGCAGGACCGGTTGGTTTGTTTACCGTCTTCGAAGCAGGACTCCTCAAGATGAAGTGCCATCTGATCGATGTACTACCTCAGACTGGCGGACAGCTGACGGAAATTTATCCCAAAAAACCCATCTACGACATACCCGGATACCCAATGCTCCTGGCTTCCGACCTGATCAGCAATCTGGAAGAACAGATTGCACCTTTCAAACCCACCTTTACGCTAGGCGAGCGCGTAGATAGCGTCGAAAAGCAGGAAGATGGCTCTTTTAAGGTCACTACTAAAGAAGGAACGGTTTGCGAAACCAAAGTAATCGCCATTGCCGCCGGACTTGGTTGTTTTGAACCACGCAAACCGCCTATTGACAACCTCGAGGATTATGAAGGCAAAGGCGTTGATTACTTCGTGAAATCACCTTCGAAATACAAAGACAAACAAGTTATTATTTCTGGTGGAGGTGATTCCGCATTGGACTGGACCATTGAACTAGCGGCGCTAGGAGCAAAGATCACTCTGGTACACCGTAGATCAAGCTTCCGTGGAGCACCGGATTCTGTTGATAAAGTCATGGATCTTGTGACCAAAGGTGAGTTGCGATTGTACACAGACGCCAGTGTAGAAGCCATAGAGGGAGAAGGTCATTTGAAAGCAACAACCATCAAAACACCTGAAGGTGAAGTGAAATTAGCTGCAGATTTCTTCCTCCCATTGTTTGGACTGACCCCAAAACTCGGTCCGATAGCCGAATGGGGCCTTGGACTCGACAAAAGCGCCATTGCGGTTGATCCATTGGACTGTAGTACCAATATTGAGGGAATCTATGCCATTGGGGATATCAATACGTACCCGGGCAAGTTGAAATTGATTTTATGTGGGTTTCACGAAGCGACGATGATGTGCCAGAGTGCGTTTAAGCATATCTATCCTGATCAGAAGTTGTCCTTCAAGTATACGACAGTGACTGGAATAGATGGATTTCAATAGGATGGAAATTATCCGCCTGTTTCCTGGCGCAGATTCTTTATCTGACTATCCCACAGCCTTCTCAGGTCTTCTACTTCCCGTTCTTCCGTGAAGTCAGTGATCTCCAGGACGGTTTCTTCCGTCACTGGGGATTTGTACATTCTGAATTCGAGGTATTCTCCATCATCAGCTTCATCCCAGACAAAACGGATTTTTTCTTCTTCGATATCATCGACCACTTCGGCATCCTCATCACTGCCATTCCACGTAAAGGTATAGATGTCACCATTGATATCCACACCATCGCAAAACCACCGAACCAGGCAGGCTGGGGTGGTTAAAAATTTATACAATATCGCCGGAGAGGCTTTAAAGATGTATTCTAAATCTACAGGTATTCGCTTCATATTTTTTAACTGATGCTGATCCTCAACAGGAGGGCAATTACATCCAGCAGGGCGTAAATAAAACAGAATTCTTGAATATTACAAACTATTGAACTTATTTTCCTGTTGTGACATTATAGATTTTATCTGCCGGGACCTGCTTTTTTGGGCTTGATCACTATAAATATTGGGCTATGCGTAAAGTAGGAAGTGGTATATAAAAAGAAAATAAATCGTGGGGTCGTTATAAATTCCTTACTTTTGCGCCTCTTAAAGAGGCACGAAAAGTTTTAGGAACGTTTTTTGCCACCCACATTGTCCATCATAATCTAATGTAACTATTGCCATGAGGCAGCTTAAAATTACCAAGTCCATTACCAATAGAGAGAGTCAATCTCTCGAAAAATATCTACAGGAAATAGGTAAAGTCGACTTGTTGACTCCTGAAAAGGAAGTAGATCTCGCTAAGCGAATTAAGCAAGGTGATCAGATCGCTCTAGAGACTTTGACGAAGGCTAACCTACGATTTGTTGTTTCCGTGGCGAAACAATACCAGAATCAGGGACTTTCCCTGAGTGACCTGATCAATGAAGGTAATCTGGGATTGATTAAAGCCGCTCAACGATTTGATGAAACCAGAGGTTTTAAGTTTATCTCTTATGCCGTATGGTGGATTCGACAGTCGATTCTTCAGGCATTAGCTGAACAATCAAGAATTGTCCGCTTGCCTTTGAATAAAGTCGGTTCCTTAAATAAGATAAATCGTGCTTTTTCACAGTTGGAGCAAGAGTTCGAGCGTGAACCATCTTCAGAAGAGTTGGCGACCATCCTCGAGATATCTTCTGACGAAGTAGAAACAACTTTAGGGGTTGCTGCCCGTCACGTATCCATGGATGCGCCATTCGTAGATGGTGAGGACAATTCACTTCTTGATGTATTGGAGAATCCTAATACACCCGGCACAGATGCAGGACTCGAATATCTTGAGTCCCTACGTCAGGAGATTGACCGTTCACTAGGCACTTTGACCGATCGGCAAGCGGATGTAATCAAGCTATATTTTGGCATTGGTGTTGAGCACCCACTTTCACTGGAAGATATTGGTGATCGTTTTGGCTTGACGCGTGAGCGTGTACGTCAGATTAAAGATAAGGCGATTAATAAGCTTAGATCCGCCAGTAGAAGTAAGTTGTTGAAAAACTACCTCGGCGCATAAAATGCTCAATTAAAAGTTTTTTTTAAACTTTCTTTAAATAAAAAAGCCATTCCAGTGATACACCGGAATGGCTTTTTACTTTAGGGCTTCAGACATCATGAAAGGTTGCTTATAGCCTGAAGATTCTACCCTACATCAGTTTATTTTGCACCTGATTTTTCCTTACTGTCTTTGTTCAGGTTTTCGAGATATTGGAGGTTGTCAATATCCAATGCTTTCGCTAGTTTGCCAATCTTCTTGAGATCGATATTGCCGATAAAGCTCATCATGGCGAAGTCATTTCCACCCCCTACGATCATGAGGAGTTCTTCAACGATATCTCCATTGTCTTTGATCATAAAGCGGATATTTTCACCATCACCTCGCGCGGTCATGAGCAACTCATATTCGCTGGTATTGATCTTTTTCAGGGCTTCGTTGTAGTACTTGACAGCATCAACGTCTGTGTGGAGGATACGCAGTCCTTTCATGCTGGCGATGACTTCCTGAATTTCAGGTTCCATGTCATCGATCTCAATTTTCGAGACCATGCTGAACATTTTAGGACTGATGTAGACTACATCAAAATTGACATCGTCCTGGTACTGACTAAAGTACTTGGTGATTGCATCTTGCTGCGCGAACGATGAAACCGCAGTAAAGAGTAAGGCTAAAATTGAAAGGCTTAAATTCTTCATTATAGTATGAATTGTATGAAAGTGATAAAATATTATTTAAACATATCGGCATAGACACCGGCCTTCTTGATATTGGAGAAGGCTTCGTCTTGCGTTTTATTGAATTTTGCTGACATATAGGCCAGCGCTTCACGGAGTTCTTCATAAGCTTCCTGCGGATCATCAAAGGTCTCTGCCATTTGTGGTTCCTGGCTCATGGTTTGACTGTAGTTCCACAGACCGGTGGCTGCCACTATAAAAAGAAGTACTGCGGCGGCACTGGCAATCCATCGATGGAGGGGTAGTACGATCGGACCTGAATGAGCAGGTGCGTGTTGCTGATTGTAGGCTTTGATATCGTCGATAGATAACTTACTGCGCTTTTGGCGAGCTTCGTGGATCATCTTGAAATACGCTGCTTCGGAGCCATCTGTTTGGATATGCTCATTCATGAGTTGCTGCTCTTCTTGTGGCGTTGTTTCAGCTTCCCAATATTTATTTAAAGAATTGTGGTCCATGTTTTTTATGATATTTGATAGAGGCCAATTGTATTCATTTTACTTAGCATTCGCTGCATGTGTTTTCGTGCTCTGAAGAGACTTACTTTGACATCATCGAGGTTAAAGCCGGTCTGTTGAGCGATTTCTTCGTAAGACATCTGTTCGATTTCACGCAGATGAAAGACGCTTCGTTGTTTTTCCTGTAACTGTTCAAGGCATGATTGTATCATGTCCATGATATCTGCGGATTCCATCACCTGATCGGGGATGGGTTCGCTATCACTAATGGAGTAGGCTTCATCAACGTTGACCTGTCCTTGTGTGCTTTTCGCTTTACGTAAGACATCCAGCGATCGGTTGCGAGTGAGTACCATCAACCAGGCTTCCAGATTTTCAATATCGTCGGCTTCCTCTCTTTTTTGCCATAGTTTGCACATGACATCTTGTACAACATCCTCGGCAGCATCCGTGTCCTTCACAAATCGAAGAGCATAACGAAAGAGCTTGTCCTTCATTTTGTGGAATATTGCCTCGTATTGTTCAGTATTCATTTCGTAAGTGTTGACGCCTATTTATACGGATAGTTACACATTTTCCTCATTTTTCATGTGATTCGGAGGAATTAGACTGAAATTGAGGATTTATACGCGATCGTAGCGCAGCGAAGCCCCTGTACTCCGACGAAGGAGGTCGTACAGGGGACGCAGGAAGCAGGAGGCATAGGGCAAAGAGCAAGGAGCAGGAAGCGAGTCGCCGCCGCCTTCCCTGACCCGATCGATTGGGTCGGGAATGGCGACCTAAGGAAGCAGGAGGCAAAGAGCAGGAAGGCAGGAAGCACAAAGCGCCGCAGGTGCGACATACCTTAACACGTACATATCTCGAAATTTCTATCCTCACACCGAGACTTGAGAGGCAGGAAGCGGGAAGCAAAGAGCAGGAGGCAGTAAGCACAAAGCGCCGCAGGTGCGACATATCTTAGCTAGGTGCCGCAGGCGCCTAGAAATGTATCCACGTCAAATCCCAGCGCCGCAGGTGCGACATACCTTAACATGTTCATATCTCGAAATTTCTATCCTCACACCGAGACTTGAGAGGCAGGAAGCGGGAAGCAAAGAGCAGGAGGCAGGAAGCACAAAGCGCCGCAGGTGCGACATATCTTAGCTAGGTGCCGCAGGCGCCTAGAAATGTATCCACGTCAAATCCCAGCGCCGCAGGTGCGACATACC
>JBBKXT010000290.1:0-4523 GCA_037969625.1 Saprospiraceae bacterium | reverse complement strand
AATGTTGAACTGTCTTTGCGATCTCTCGAGGTATGCGAAAGAATAAGGCGTTGAAGATCATAGGGTCGCGGCTCGAGATAAGAGAGATGCAAAACTCTGTATAGTAATGCATCATCATTGCCGGCACCTTCACTTAAGTTTCTGATGCAAGAAATAATATCTAACAGATGATTGATGACGAGTTGATTGAGCGCATCATTTGTCTTAGCGATCTGAAACGGAATACCTGCTCCTTTTAAGGCCATTCCCAGTTCGCGTCCATGCTCATGTTTGTTGTATAGAATGGCAAATGAGCCTTCGATTTTTGCTTCGTGCCAGCGTTTTAGTTGATTGAAGATATCCGCATTTTCATAGGTCAATGTTGGGTAAGCTTTGATGTGTACCGGATGATGGTTTTCAGCATGTATTCCGGAAGCAAGCAGATTTTTTGATTGATTGAATAGTTTTTGAATCACTGAATTGGAGACCGGATTCATGATTGATCTGGCGGTATCCAGGATGCGTTGTGAACTTCGATAGTTTTCTTCTAGTAGTATTATTTCAGGGTTATACTTGCTGTGGAAATCCATGAGATTTTTGATGTTAGCACCCTGGAATCTAAAGATCGCCTGATCATCATCACCGACAACAAATACATTGGGGCGATCGACCCATTCATGATCAATTACCTTCTGAAGGATTCCCATTTGAATACCATTGGTATCCTGGAATTCATCGACCAAGACATATTGGAATCGTTCCTGGTAGTTGGCGAGAAGATCGGAATCTTTGTCAAAGGCTTCATAGACCCAAAGAAGCATATCCTCAAAATCATATTTCCCTTCTGCTTCCATGAGCTCATTGTATCGGTCATATTCATTCACGGCAGCTTTAAGAACTTCCATCGAGTCCAGGATTTCTTCCTGATATTTTTTAACCTTCAAATCTCCGACCTGATTATGAAGATATTTGCGCGTATAGACATATGGCACAGTGGTTTTCATGCGCTCGATATACTCATCAATTTGTTGGTATACATAAGCCGGACTCCAGTTTTCTTTCTTCATACTCATGAAGAGCTCATTGAGTTTTTTCCACTCAAAATAGGTCTGACCTTTAAATCGCTTCAACAGGTGGTTATCTCCAAAGCCATCGATTAAGGTTTTGAGAATATGAAAGCGATCGATTTCAGAGATGGGTTCCAGTTCGCGTGCTTTTTGAAAGGCACCCGGATTCTCCTGAATGACGAGATTACAAAAACTGTGGAAGGTGCTCACCTGAAGTCCGTAGGCTTCCGGACCGATATAATCGATCAGTCGATGCCTCATTTCAGAAGCGGCTGCATCCGTGTACGTCAAACAAAGTATGTTTCCGGGGGACGCATCTGTTTGTTTGAGGATATTTCCGATTCGAAGAGAAAGGATTTCTGTCTTACCGGTACCGGGTCCTGCGATCACCATGACGGGTCCTTCAATAGTGTCAACAGCAGTGCGTTGATTAGGATTTAGTTTAGCTATTTTTTCGTCAAATGTCAAGGGTAAATGGTTTAGATGTTTAGGGGTAAATGTTTAATGTTAAAGTGTTAAAATTTTTATTTTGATTTATTGAATTCCGTTCACCGTTCATCAAAAAGGTTTCTCGCAAAGGCGCAAAGAGCGCAAAGAAAATTTTATTTTTCCGTTCACCTATCTTGTTTTGCGCGCATTTTTGATTTTACACAACTCACCCAAAATATTTCTCGCAATCCCGATTGATCGGGAGCCAAGAACGCAAAAGTGATTTTCTCACCACTCACCCCTCACTTCCGCTACAGCGGAACACTACTCACCTCTTCTGAAAGTCCACTTTGATAACTCAGCCCAATCAAACTCATCAATAAAAACATAGAAGTGCCTACTGTGATATCCAAGGGGTGCTCAACCATCATGGATAAAATTTGCATGATATAAATAATAGGTATCCATGGTGGACTCCAAAATAATTTGAAAGTCATTGGATAGATCAGCATAAAAATTAAAATAGCTAATCCAAAAATACCGAAGAGGACAAAAACATTTATAAATTGATTGTGTGGTCGCTCATAAGCATCCCGATCATACGTCGTTTTATAGTGTTCCGCTAGGGTGCTTCGAAATTTTCCTGTACCGGTTCCAAAGAATGGATGTTGATTGCCAACCATAATTCCTGCTCGCCACGATAGCCAACGTTCAGAATCTGAATATTTTTCTCCACTGCCAGATTGAAATTGCTTCAGATCGTAGAGGGAATAGTTTATTTTCTGATTAAAAGTGGGAACTGTTTTATACGCAATGAAAGGGAATAGAACGACCACAGTCATGATGACTACTTTTTTCCAAACCTTTATTTGACGCATATAAAAGATAACGAGCAAGATTAGTCCCGCATACCCCAAAGCAAGTCCGGTACGCACCGAAAGAATGTGAAGAAAGTAAAAGAAGTAAACGCCAAGAAAGCCGTAAATCCATCGTTCCCAGGAATACTTCAGACGCATATTTTCAATGGCAAATGAGATGCAAAGAATCATGCAGGTAGCAATGATGACACTATAGCGTATATGACCGGTAGGTGTCGGCAGCGAGCCACCAAATCCAAGGCTGGTATTGAATAGATAATAGTTTTCAAAGTAAGCCACTTGAACCCAAATAGAACTCCACATCGTCATGACGATCAGGCAGACCATCACCAACATATATTCGCGCTTCGTAAATGGCGATAAAAGGGCAAAAGCCACCGGAATAATCAGAAAAGTGAGCTTCATATGTGTGAGGCTCCACCATTGCTCAATATTTCCGGCATAAACGACGCTGAACAGGTAAATAAAAAAGAAAAGGGTGAAACTCCAGAAATAAGGTTGGGCTTTTATGCTGTCTTTAACGGCTTTTGGAGTGAGTAACCACTTGATTTTCAGTGGTTCAATTTGTATTTCGATCACAGCAAAGAAGATCAACCCAACCGCTGAAAGGGTCAATAAGGCTTTGGACCAAAGCAAGGCAATGGCCATCACAATGCAGCAAAATACTGCCATCGGGTGACGAATAGACATAGGGCGAAAGTTAGGCATTAAGTTTGGGTAAGCACAGTTCCTTACTTTTGTGTCGTTGGGAGGAAGCTCTGATGATTAAATTAGAATTGGCCACCCAATTATTATTGATATTCGCATACTTAATCCAATGCCGAAATAATTCAACGTATTACCATTATTAGATCATATATATAATGAATCCATTAGAACAATTAAAAGCAATTATCTCTGAAATAGAAGCCGCTGAGACAAATGATGTCTCCGCGTTGGAGGCATTTCGTATCAAGTTTTTAGGGAGTAAGAATATAATCAAACCGCTTTCTGCTTCGATTCGCGAAGTGCCCAATGAACAAAAACGCGAGTTTGGTTTATTGGTCAATGAAGCAAAGACGAATGCAGAGGAGGTTTTTGAAAGGGAACAGAGTCGATTACAAGGCGGTCAGTCAGAAGCAACGGAGATACCTGATTTAGGTCTTCCTGAGACTTCTTTGCCGGTAGGGAGTCGTCATCCCGTGAGTCTGGTCATGGAGGAAATCATTGATGTGTTTTCACGCATGGGATTTGAAGTGGCAGAAGATCGGGAGATCGAAGATGACTGGCATAATTTTACCGCCATGAATACACCGGAAGATCATCCCGCCAGAGATATGCAAGATACCTACTATGTCGCTTCACCTCCTGGATGGTTGTTGAGAACACATACATCATCCGTTCAAGCCAGAGTGATGACGACACGCAAACCACCGATTAGAATTATTGCACCTGGACGTGTGTATCGAAATGAGACTGTTTCTGCGCGATCACATTGCCAGTTTCACCAGGTGGAGGTATTATACATTGATGAAAATGTTTCTTTTGCCGATATGAAACAAACACTACATCAATTCGCCCAGGCGATGTATGGAAAGGATGTCGTGACTCGTTTGCGCCCTTCTTACTTCCCATTTACAGAGCCTTCTGCAGAGATGGATGTGTATTATGGATTGGCGGATGAGCATGCCCATAGAATCACGAAAGGCACCGGTTGGCTCGAAATCATGGGCTGTGGAATGGTTGATCCGGCGGTTCTTGAAACGTGCGGCATTGATTCCACGAAGTATTCCGGTTTTGCCTGTGGAATGGGTATTGAAAGACAAGCCATGATTAAATACCGAATTAATGATATTCGTTTATTGTTTGAAAACGATGTTCGATTTTTAAAGCAATTTGCCGCTGTAGTTTAACAGCGGTATAGTGTGAAAATAATTTAACCAGCAAATTGATGAAGGTAAGTCTTCCAAAAGGTACGCGTGATTTTTTGCCCATAGAACTGGCGAAGCGAAAGTGGATGTTTGGCGTGATCGAAGAGGTGTTTAAGATTTACGGTTATGTGCCTATCGAAACACCGGTTATGGAAAATCTGAGTACACTGACCGGCAAGTATGGTGAAGAAGGAGACCGATTACTTTTTAAGGTGTTGAATAATGGCGATTATCTAAACAAATCAGATGATCAGGCATAC
>JBBKXT010000289.1:0-7754 GCA_037969625.1 Saprospiraceae bacterium | reverse complement strand
CAGGAACTGAAATGGAATTTGGATTGGAATTCGAGATGCAATTTGTTCCTTCTGTGGATAGGGTTAAAACCCTATCCTATGGATGAGGTTTGGTATAGGGCAGAAGCCCTATGCTGCTTGTGATGTATAGGGTTGAAACCCTATAGTCTTGATGATCCTTTTCAATTACTATAACTTCTATGAGGGTCAGCGAATGCTCTTCCTTGTTCGACGTAGCTTTAGCGTAGGCGAACGTCCTATTCAGCCTCCGCGATGGCGGCCATAGATTTTGCATTCTTCTTGCGTGTATCTTCATCGAGATGAATCTTCCGCATACGAATCGTCAAAGGAGTCACTTCGATACACTCATCATTCTGAATGTACTCCATGCACTCTTCAAGTGTCATCAGGCGTTTTGGTGCGATATTGTTTGCCGCATCACTTCCACTGGCACGCATATTGGTGAGTTTCTTACCTTCTATAATATTCACGACGATATCGCCAGGTCGATTGTTTTCGCCGATGATCATCCCTGTATAAACAACCTCTCCCGGATCAACAAAGAAGAATCCACGATCTTGTAATTTGTTGATTGAAAAACCGGTTGTAGTTCCCGGGTCTTTTGCCAAAATAGTACCAACGGTTCTCGCAGGAATACTTCCTTTCCATGGCTTGTATCCTGTAAATCGATGACTCATCACAGCTTCACCGGCAGTCTGTGTCAACATATTCGAGCGCAAGCCAATCAATCCACGTGAAGGAATATCAAATTCGAGATGCTGATAGTCGCCTTTAGCTTCCATCACAAGCAACTCTCCTTTTCTTCTTGTGACCAAATCCACTGCTCTGGAAGAGTATTCTGTGGGCACATCGATCACTAGGTTCTCATATGGCTCACATTTCTGACCATTGACAACTTTCACCAATACTTGTGGTTGTCCAACGGTCAACTCATAACCCTCGCGGCGCATGGTTTCGATCAGAATACCAAGGTGTAGGATACCTCGACCAAAAACAAGAAATCGGTCAGCACTTTCTGTATCTTCTACACGCATCGCTAGGTTCTTCTCTGTCTCGCGCATCAATCGATCTCTCAGGTGACGTGAAGTCACGAATTTACCATCCTTACCAAAGAATGGTGAGTTGTTGATACCAAACGTCATACTCATCGTTGGTTCATCAACAGCGATAAATGGCAGACCTTCCGGTTCGTCATTATCAGCAATCGTCTCGCCGATTTTAAATCCATCTAATCCAATCACAGCACAAAGATCACCTGCACTCACTTCAGAGACTTTCTTTCTGCCCATCCCTTCAAAGATGTATAATTCTTTCACTTTGCTTTTCTTAACCTTTCCATCTTGCTGAACGATACTTACGGTTTGGTTTTCTTTGATAGAACCGCGGTTAACTTTTCCAATAGCAATACGACCTTGATAAGATGAAAAATCCAGAGAGGTAATCTGCATTTGCAACGTACCTTCATGTGCAACCGGTGGTGGCACTAATCTGATGATACCATCTAATAATGGGGTGATATCTGCTGATTCCTCCAGTGTATCGTTAAACCAACCATTCTTTCCGGAACCGTAATAGGTGGTAAAGTCTAGTTGTTCTTCAGAGGCATCCAGTGCAAAAAACAAGTCAAAGACATCACTGTGGATATCTTCGGGTCGGCAGTTTGGCTTATCTACCTTATTAATTACAACGATAGGCTTCAGGTCTAATTCAAGCGCTTTTTGGAGTACGAATCGTGTCTGGGGCATAGGACCTTCGAAGGCATCTACGAGTAGCACTACTCCATCCGCCATTCGCAATACACGCTCTACTTCACCTCCAAAATCACTGTGACCAGGGGTGTCTATCACGTTGATTCTTATACCTTTATAATCTACAGCTGCGTTCTTGGAAAAGATTGTAATCCCTCTTTCTCTCTCCAAGTCATTGGAGTCCATAATCAGTTCGCCGGTCTCCTGGTGATCTGCAAAGACCTTGGTAGCGGCGAGGATTTTATCCACGAGGGTTGTTTTGCCATGATCTACGTGAGCGATGATGGCGATATTCCTGATATTAGCGTTAATCTGTGACATAGTATTGATTAGATTCTCAAAAGCGGGTGCAAAGGTAATCATATAATAGCAATCGTTACTATATAGTTCATAATGAAGCTTTAATAGTCCACTGCGCAGGGAGAAGGCGAACAAAGTAGGGCGTGTGGCACACCTTCCGCGCCGCCTTGTGTTTTCTGGGTGTGACACACATGCAGCTTGGACCATAGCACATAAGACCAAGAGAATTGAATAGAATAAAGCCCCATCGGGGCGCATCTGTTAGCCTTGGGGTTCAACCCTACGCTATTGGCGCGCGCAGAACGAAGACCTCCCAAGGGAAAAGAGGGATCTTGAGCGAAGAACATAACATACAGCTAACTATAACTCTTATAAAAAGAACTGCATGCTATGCTTGTTTTTAGATCGAAGATTCGTCTTTGGCGGATTGGTTCTTTTCTCCTTAAAATAAAGAACGAAAAGAAAAATCCATTTATAACTTTTACCTTTGAACCTTGGTTCTAACAGCCCAGCTGACGAGAACCATATTTTTCCGGCTCCGTCGTACAACGGATAGTACATAGGTCTTCGGAACCTAGGATCGGGGTTCGATTCCCTGCGGGGCTACTACTTACAAACCCTCTTTGTCATGTAAAATGGCGGAGAGGGTTTTTTCATTTTTGGGATAAATCAATTAATAGTATATTGGAAACCTCTAATGTCCTCAACATTGAATTCAGCTTATCTAGTCATAACTATAGCCCGCTTTGTCATTAGCACATCGTATTTAATGGTTCCTCTACCCTAACAACGAAACAATGGACAAAGAAAAACTATTGGATACATTCGCAAAAGTTGAAACCTGGTCTTACCTATTGCTTTCAATTATTCTGACGTATCACCTATTTCATCCTGCTTCCGTATTAGGCTATATATTTTGTCTTTTGCTTGTTCCTTTTCTTTGGTTCCTCTTATCTAAAATAGCTCAAAGGTTATTAGATATTCGATGAGAATAATATTCCTTAGCCCAAGTATTCATTCCGGTGATAAAATTGCCTATCTCCTTTACCATGATGATACATGGATTGCCATATCTGAAATTGACAAAGTTGATTTTTACCGTAATCCAGATTTCAATAAAAATGAACATCTTGGGCTAGATGTAATTGAAGAAGAGGAACTTTATCAAAGAATTCCATTTCTTAGAAACAAATTAATTGATGAAGAGGGGATGTTCATTACGGTGGATTACAAAAATGGAAATGTTTTTATAAATCCTCTTCACAAAACTAAAAGTTATTTTACCCCCACCTATGCCAGAGCAACAAATCAAGTCAATCTTAAAACAAGTATCTGGACTTATTTATATCTCAGGAAATTTTATTCATTTAAATTATTGATGTGTGTGGCTGCTTTTTCTCTGGCGATTTATTATATATCCTGGTCCTTCATCATCATGCTTTTTTGGTTTTGCTTTTTTAAGTATTTACATATTTTGGCCAACATTGATAATTTTAACTTTGGCACCTTAAATCCGGCTATCGTAGTTACTACGATGCCAACTAGAATTGCCGTTTTTACCGATCTAAGCAAAGGATTTGGCAGTTTCCCTGCCATTCGAATATATAAAGTTTCCTTACCGGAAGTGCTTAATAAGAAACATGAAAAACTAACTGTTTCCGGTGGATACTATTCCATTGAAGATCTCAAATACTGGGATTTCTTCCGACCACATCCATTAATTTATGCAACAAACAACAAAGAAGTGCTGGCAGAAAAAGAAAAACAAATTCCACTCGTCGAATGGATATTACTTAAACAATGGGCCAAAAAGAATAAGGACAAATACTATGAGGGATATTATCCATTAACAAATATTTCCAACAATTGGAGCGAGTACGAAGACCCGAAATTTTCACTTCCCGAAGAGGATGAGAATCCGAGTGCTCAATTAAATAAAAAGCGCCAGCAAAAATTGAAAGATTAAATTTTACCTGCTTTACTTGAGTACGCTCAATATTTAATGACTAACAAGCATTCTAAAATGTAATACTTCACGGATAATTCAGTATATTACTTACCCCAACGAAAAACACAAAAGGATGTGGATTCAAATAACCTGCAGAAACAATATTAAGGAGCTTACTTTCATGGTGATGATTTCCTTGATATCATGCTCCCTGTTTTCACAAAATGGCGTTGATATCTGGTCCAATGAAGAGCTATCATCAGACCCATCTTCTATTCTCAGTATCAATGCTGAGGATAAAGGACTTTTAATCCCAAGGATGAGCGCCCTGGAGCGCAGTATGATCACCGATCCTGCAGATGGCCTCCTGGTCTATCAAACCGATAGCGTAGCAGGCTTTTATTATTACTCGGAAGACTATTGGGAAAAAATTCAAGATGAAAAAGAGCGCGTGCCTATCGGCATGGTCCTGGAATGGTGGAGACCCCATGCAAACTTCCCCCTGCCGGATGGATATGTACTATGTGATGGTTCACTCATAACAGATCCAGAAAGCCCGTTCAATGGTCTTACGATTCCTAACCTGCTAGATGGATTCGTAAAAGGCGTGACAGATACTAGTCTCATCGGGACGGAGGAGACAGGTATTCATTCCCACAACTTTGATCCTCCAAACGTTACCCTCGGATCTGCAGGAGCACACAGCCACAGCCTCAATTTTAGTGTTAATTTAAATTATGAAGGTAATCATATACATACGATCCCTGAAGGAGAAATTCTAACCAGCAGTTATGGTCATAGACATCGCTGGAGTGCGTTTTATTTGGATGATAAAATATTCCCCGTACCCGATGAATACGAATGGTATGATGGTGATTTTACTTATATGATGACTTGGGTAGATGGCATGGATAGCGAAGGCTCAGATTATTTCACACTGGGTGTTGATGCCGATATACTGGGTGGGGGTACTCAAAAAAACTTCTATACGGAATGGGACTATCATGCCCATTCATTATATGGTACAGTAAATAGTGGCGGAGGGCATGATCATCCGAATATAAATGTATCGCCCGTCGTCAGCAACACCGGTGCGCATACCCATGATTTAAATATTCCTTCGCAGGTCAGTGACATCATCGATGATCTGAGTCCTCCGTATTATGGTTTGGTAAAAATTATTAAAATAAAATAGCCGGAATTATATCATGCTTAACCTATACGCAAGAATTATTTCAACCATTTTGTTGGTCATCTTTCTAACGATGGCTAGCAATGGTCAAAGTGTCGCCATAAACAACACCGGTGAATTGCCTCACTCCTCTGCGATCTTAGATGTCAGTGCTGACTCCTTAGGCATGCTCATCCCAAGATTGACTTCCAACGCAAGAATCGAAATAGTGAACCCGGCAGAAGGCTTGTTGGTGTATCAAACGGATGAACAGAAGGGTCTCTATTTCTACAGAGCCAATGAATGGAATATGTTTGCCCAACAAGCTTACGACCATATTCCCTTGGGTGGTATTTTAGATTGGATACCTTACGATCAGTCGTTGCCGGAAGGGTTCGTCCAGTGTGATGGATCGCTCATCACAGATCCATCGAGTCCCTATTTTAATGAATCACTTCCTGATCTTCAAGGAAAGTATATTAAAGCTGTAGCTCTTGAAAATATAGATACGACGGGTGGGAGTTCGACACATCGTCACGGCGTTAATTTTCCAAACTATAACACTACCAATGCTAATGTAACACATGAACATACGGCTGCTCAATTGAACGTGTTGACAAGTTCAGAACCGCATAGTCATCAGTTAACATTTCCTTCCGTTAGCTCAGAAACACACAATCATGAGTGGGCAAAACTGAATGATAATGAAAACTGGCGATCCTTTGATGGCAATGGAGATGGGATCGAAATGGTCAATTGGTCGGACGGTATGGATGCCGCAGGAAGTGGCCATTATCCTTTCGCCGTGCACTCCCCGGGTGGACTAGATCACACCGAATATTTCTATACCAACAATCGAACGCACACTCATTTTGGTGCATCCACGATTGATCTTTATACCCGCTACCACAACCACACCCTAATCGTATCCGGCGTGGGAGAGAATGAAAATGCAGTCCATCATCATAATGTTGCCATACCCTATACCTATTCGACGACCGTAACACATATACCACCTAGTATTAAGATGTTAAAAATAATGAGAATAAAATAATGTGATCCAATCATGATAAACATTCTGATCCATAACGTCCATATGCTTTCTATAAAATGGCTATTTAGTTTTATTTTCATTGGCTTAAGTGTTGCCACTTTACAAGCTCAAATTGCTGTCAATGAATCAGGTGAACCGGCACATCCATCCGCTGCCTTAGATATAAGTTCTACTGAAAAAGGGATCCTCATCCCGCGAATGACATCGGCTGAGCTATCTGCCGTGATCAATCCGGCAGAAGGATTGCTTGTTTTTCAAATTGATGACCCAAAAGGCTTTATTGTTTTTAATGACAATCAGTGGACATCCATTAATCGAAGCTCTGCCTCTATTCCCGTCGGTACCGTGATCGAATGGTGGCGACCTAATGCTGATTTTCCAATCCCTACAGGATATAAGATCTGTGATGGTTCTATGATAGATAATTTGCAAAGTCCTATTAATGGGCAAACAACGCCCAACATGACCGATCGGTTTGTTGTAGGTACAAACGATCCATTAGAAGCAGGGGACCTTTTAGGCAGTCCAACACACACACATAATTTGTCAGTTTCCGGTAATTCTATCTCCGCTTTCAACCATAACCACGTATTCAACTATGGTACTATCTATACCAACAGTGGTGGAAATCATGTGCATGAGGTGATTCCTTCCAGTGGAACGCTTACATCGGCGAGTGATCATTCTCACGCATGGGCAAATTTTGTTAATTCCTCAAAAGCTTGGAAATCCTATAACGCCGCAGGAAACTCAATAGACGTCATCGATTGGGGAAACGGTATGGATGCTGATGGTACAGATCATTTTCCGATACAGATGGATATCTTAGATGACTTCACTTGTATTACCAACCTCGTAGGCGGTACGCACAATCACACCTATCAAATTCCAAGTGGAAAATATACCTCTTCGAATGGGGAGCATAGTCACTATGCCTTTGTAGATGAACAGGCGACGGCGTATGGGGGCGGTCACACTCATCCATATGCTTTCGGCCCTGTGACCTCTGACGAAAAAAGCAATCATCCGAAAAATACAGGGCTCTTGAAATTGATACGTATTTATTGATAAAACAACTTTAGTCGTTGATTGCTTCTTCATAAGTTAAAATTCAATTGTATTACTATCTCGCTGCAAATAGACCTGATGAAAGCATTTGTCAGGAGAAATAAATATTTTCAGAATAGTTTATTATTTATCAGCAATGTCCGGAGAAATTCAAGAGTTTCATTGCTACCTCAGAATGATAGTCTTTTATGAGGTTTGCGGAGTTTCCACTAAGCCCGATCCCTCTTCATCTATATACCTTAGGGAACTGTCATTCAGAACGTAATGCAATGGAGTGATGAATCTCTTTCATGAAAAAGAAGTTTAACCGGACACAAATGATTTCAAAATAAAACCCTAAATCAAAACACGTCTCTTTGAAACTTGAACTGGTTTCTAGCCATCTATTTTCTTTTGGTCAGACGATATATGACCGATGACTTACCTTTTGTAAGAGAATAATTTTTATAATGTGAATTCGAATGG
>JBBKXT010000288.1:0-9540 GCA_037969625.1 Saprospiraceae bacterium | reverse complement strand
AATCAGCATGTTCGATGACAAGCGAGACCTTTGCGTTAAGATCATCTAAACGGTTAAAATCAATTTTCATCCTATTATTCCTGTTAAATTATTTGAATACCTGATGGGTAATGCCCGGTGTTAAATTCAAAAATGCTGCGATTTAAAACCTGACTATCAGTGCTTTAGAAAATAGCACTAACAATAAAAGAAGTCATTTTGTTTTCGTTTTAAAAGTGTGCGGGTGGAGGGACTCGAACCCCCAAGCCTTGCAGCACTAGATCCTAAGTCTAGCGTGTCTACCAATTTCACCACACCCGCGCAAATCAAAACGGCTGCAAATGTATGGAATTATTGAAAGAATATGGACTGATTTTACGTATTCTTATTTTGATCTTCTAGAAACATCAGGGAACTCTATTTTGGTATGGTTTTGTTATAACTTGTGTATATATGCCACATATAGCTACAGGCCTGACCGAAATTGAGCAAACTGCCCTGCAACGCGAGTTCCGGAGGCTGATGAAGCTATTGCCGGCTCCATTGGATGAAACAGATAAAAAAAATCTAAAAAAGGCCTTCGAACTAGGCTTGGAAGCTCATTCCAAACAAAGGCGGAAAAGTGGTGAACCCTATTTTTTCCATCCAATTGAAGTTGCCAGAATATGTGTTCAGGAAATTGGCCTCGGCCCAACTGCGGCGATTTGCGCTATCCTACACGATGTGGTCGAAGACACGGATGTCACGATTGAAGATATCAGAAGAGAATTTGGAGACAAAATTGTTCAGATCGTCGATGGTCTCACTAAATTAGATGGTCTCTATAACTCGCCTTCACAACAAGCGGAGAACTTTAAAAAAGTTTTGTCCACCTTGGTGCATGATGTCAGAGTCGTTCTGATTAAAATAGCCGACCGACTGCACAATATGCGCACCATCGGACCTATGCCGAAGCACAAGCAATTGAGCATCGCCGCAGAAACAGATTATATATACGCGCCACTCGCTCATCGTCTCGGTTTATATAATGTGAAATCAGAATTTCAGGATATCATTTTAAAAATCCAGGAACCTGAAACGTATGCTGAAATAGAACAAAAACTCACACTAGGTGATCAGCAACGCAAACGATATATCCGTGAATTTATCAAACCGCTGAAAGCACAACTTTCAGAACTTGGACTGGATTATAAAATTGTGGGTCGATCAAAGTCGATTGCTTCGATCAATAACAAACTAAGAAAGAAGCAGATTCCATTCGAGGAGGTGTATGATTTATTTGCCATAAGGATTATTTTAGATGTACCTCCGGCAAAAGAAAAATCTAGTTGCTGGCTTGTTTATAGTATTCTCACCGAAATCCACAAACCTATTCCCGAGCGCCTTAAAGATTGGATTACAACACCCAAATCAAATGGCTATGAATCCTTGCACACAACAGTCATAGGTCCGAAGGGTCGATTTGTTGAAATTCAAATTCGAACTCAGCGAATGGATGAAATTGCAGAACGTGGTTTTGCTGCTCATTGGAAATACAAGAATGTCAACACGCAGCAATATATCTACGAAAACTGGCTCGACAACATCCGCGAGATGCTGGATGAAACACATAAAGATGCCTTGGAGTTTATCAGTGATTTCAGAACAAATCTTTATGCCGAAGAACTTTATGTTTTCACGCCAAAAGGTGATCTCAAAGTAATGCCTAAAGGCGCCACCGCACTCGATTTTGCATTTGCCATTCACTCCGATGTAGGCTATCACTCCAGTGCCATAAAGATCAATAATAAGCTTGTCCCCATGGGATACAAGCTGCAAAATGGCGATCAGGTAGAGGTCATCACAAGTAAAAATCAGAAGCCTAACGAGGAATGGTTGCGTATGACCGTCACCGGGAAGGCCCGAGCAAAAATCAGAACGGCTCTTAAGGAATCCAAAAAGAAACAATCCGAAGATGGAATGGCCAAACTGGAACGCAAACTGCGTGGCATGAAGGCCGACCTCGAAGAAAACATAGATCTACTCGCTCGCCATTTCGGATACAATTCAAGACTTGACTTGTACTACGATATCGCTATTGAGCATTTCGAGTTGAGTAAATTAAAAGAACTTAAAGCAGAAGGAGGAAAGATTATTTTTCCTTCCAAAAATCCACAAAGGACCAAGGTCATCGACCCGGACGCACCTACTTTTGCGGCAGGCATCACAGAAGAAATTCAACCAAGAATTAGTATTGATGGCGTCGATGCCGCACAATACAAATATGCGTTGGCTTCCTGTTGTAATCCTGTTATTGGCGATGATATTTTTGCTTACGTCACAACAGGTGCCGGAATAAAAATACACCGAAGTAGTTGCCCCAATGCCACTCATTTAATGGCAAGCTATGGATATCGAGTGCAGAAAGCTGAATGGGTAACTACTGGAAACGTAAAATCAATTGTAAACCTAAAGATTACAGGTGTAGACAGCGGTCCGGGTGTCATCGAGTTAGTGACCAATAAGATCAGTTCCGGACTTGGCATCAATATTAGATCACTCAGTATTGAAGGCAAAGAAGGTTATTTTGAAGGCAAACTAAGTTTGGTCGTCAGCAACAAAAACCAGCTGAATATGGTTATGCGTTCATTGAAAACACTGGAAGGTATTTCTTCCGTTTATCGAGAAAATTAAAATAATGAGTATTCCATCTCCCCAGGTACCGCTTGCCGGGAAAGTATCCTTTGAAGAAATAAAAGAAATATTTTCTCTTCACCTTGGCGAACGCAATCTTCGCCGGACCCCTGAGCGATATGCGATTTTGGAGGAAATATATAGCCGAACTGACCATTTTGATGCAGAGGTGTTATATATCCACATGAAAAACTCCAACTATCGCGTGAGCAGGGCCACGGTATACAATACGCTTGAATTGCTGGTCAACTGTGATCTAATCACAAAGCATCAGTTTGGAAAAAATCTGACGCAATATGAAAAGTCCTATGGATTCAAGCAACATGATCACCTGATATGCGTCGATTGTGGGAAAGTGATTGAATTTTGCGATCCAAGAATTCAACAAATAAAGTCCACCATGGGCGATTTACTGAATTTTAAGGTGCTTTATCACGATCTTAATCTATATGGGCGCTGTAAAGATGGCTGTAAAAAGCAATCAGAATAAATAAGCTTGAGCTTCTTCCTTATATTTGCCACTTAGGGTCGTGTACCCTATGGTTATATTAATGTCAACTGATGGCTGTAGACGTATTATTGGGACTCCAATGGGGAGATGAAGGCAAAGGTAAAATTGTAGATTATCTCGCCAATAAATACCAGATCGTAGGAAGATTTCAGGGTGGTCCGAATGCCGGTCATACCTTATGGATAGATGGCAAGAAAACAGTCCTGCACACCATTCCTTCCGGAATCTTTCATGAACACCTGACCAATGTGATTGGCAATGGCGTAGTGATTGACCCAATCACACTCATGAAAGAAATTGATGATCTGGAAGCGGGCGGAAACGAAGTCCGCAGCAGACTCAGTATCAGCCGAAAAGCTCATCTCATTCTGCCTACACATAAGTTGCTCGACATGGCCTCCGAAGCCTCGAAAGGAGAGAAAAAAATTGGTTCTACCCTCCGAGGAATCGGTCCTTGCTACATGGATAAAACCGGTAGAAATGGTTTGCGTATCGGTGATATTTTGAGTGGCAACTTTGATGAGAAATATAAATCCCTCAAAGAAAAACACCTCCACCTTCTGAGATTGTATCCGGAAGTTGAATACGATCTGCAACCGGAAGAGGATAGTTGGTTTGCGGCCATCGAACGTGTCAGAGCACTACATCTCATCGATGCAGAATACTTTGTCAATGATCGACTGAAAGCCGGTGATTCCATTCTGGCAGAAGGAGCACAAGGCATGATGTTAGATATTGATTTTGGGACTTATCCTTATGTTACTTCATCAAATACCATTACCTCTGGCGTTTGTAATGGGCTCGGTATCCCACCAAGTGCCATCAGAAAAGTACTAGGTGTCACGAAGGCCTATTGTACCCGAGTAGGTTCCGGTCCATTCCCTTCTGAATTGGATAATGCAGATGGAGAAAAAATACGCGTAGCAGGAAATGAATTTGGAAGCACCACAGGTCGCCCACGTCGCTGTGGTTGGTTGGATATTCCACAATTAAAATATGCGACCATGATTTCCGGCACAACACATCTGGCGATCACCAAACTGGATGTCCTCAATGCCTTCGAAACACTCTCCGTAGCTGAAAAATATAAAATGGGTGATCAGATCACAGATCAATTACCATTTAATATCGAAGAAGGCATACAAGGTGTGGTACACAGTATACATAATGGCTGGATGGAAGACATCAATACCCAATCCTATGATGGCTTACCGGAAGCTGTAAAAAACTTCCTGACGTATATTGAAAATCAGCTTGGGCTCCCTATTTCTTTTGTCTCGACAGGACCGGGAAGAGAGGAATTGATTGCTCGATAACACTGTCAATCTGTTGAGTCTCTTTGCGCTTTAATAATATACTGATACTCCAAAGAGGATTCATCTACGGTCGAGATATAATATCCCGCTTCCTTTAATTCCTTTGTGATTTCGGTATGATCAATCCGCTCTTCTAAGACGGGTCCAAATGGTGTTTCTTTCTTTTTGAAATCAATAATGATTACAGTTCCACCGGATCGAATGGCCTTCCGCAGTTTGGCGAAATAATTTATTCGATCCTGGATGTACGAATAGGTATTGACGAGAAGGACCATATCAACCTCTGCCTCATTTAATTTTGGATCATCAGGTGCTGCCAGTCGGATGATCAGCCTGTCTCTCAATTCGATGGGAAACCTGGCTTTTTGCTCTTCCATCCAACGAATGGCTTTTGGATCAATATCTATGGCAATAACTTTTGCTCCTTTGTACGCCAAACGCCGACTGAAATAGCCAGTACCCGCACCAAGATCTGCCACCACTTTTCCTTCCACATCACCCAACTGGTCTACAACCAGATCAGGCTTCTGCCAGATGACCCGATCAGCACTTTCATACAGCTCTGCTTCGTGCTTAAAACCGTTGGCTATTTCACCGTGCGGCGCACCTTCGCCAGCCTCCTCTTCATTTGTTGAATTGGAGCCGGTATTCTTACAGCCAATCACAACCAGAAGAAAAAGAAAAATTAATTGGAAAAGTGGTTTTTGTTTGTTCATTCCGTAAAACAAAGATACATGAGAAGATTGGCGCAACAACTCTTGTAGCGGAAAAACAAAGTTGAAAATTGTTTTTCAAATTCAATGATCAACTGCCTATGTGGAACAATGCATCTCCCTGATTCACCAGCGGGGAATTGGTGTGACCAATAATATAACCATCCATGGAGGCATGTACAACCACCCTATTTGTCCCATATGGATCATTGATAGTTCCAATGATGTCACCTTTTTTAACCCGCGCCCCGGAGCATTCAGACCAAATGAACAATCCTGCTTTAGAGGCCCGAACCCATGAGGTATGGTTTATATCAACTGATTCTTTCGCGTGAATTGGATCACCATTCAACATCTTTAAAAAACGAAGTGTATTCTCTATTCCGGCTATGCCTTTGGCGATTGGATAGCTGTCCAGCCGTAAAGCTTCTCCCCCTTCATAAACGATACAGGGTTTTTTATTTATTCCGGCAGTCTTTCTCAAGGATCCTCTCAGCAATCCCTTTTCGATGACAAAAGGAGGATTGAAGGCCTTCGCTAATCGTATGCTATCGAGATCTCCTTTCGTCACACGCACTTGTGGATAATTAAACCGTCCCTGCCCTCCTGAATGACAATCGATTATTACATCCACTTGGGGAATGACATTCTTCGTGATAATTCTTGCGACTCTGGAGGCCAGACTTCCTGACATAGACCCAGGAAAACTTCGATTGACATCTTTCCCATCCGGAACCTCTCTGCTGAAGTTTATAAAGCCATACACATTCAAGAGTGGAACCACAAAGACCGATCCGCCAGTTAGCTGATCAAATAACTTATTGGCCAGGGTTCTGCGTACAATCTCGACGCCATTAATCTCATCTCCATGTACGCCGCCGATAATCAACATATGCGGGCCGGGATTTACACTGCGAAAGATTTCCATTTGAATGGAAACATGATTGCCGGTGGGCAAATTTCCAACATTGAAATTAACCTTCGAAGATTCCCCTGGAAGAATCTCCTTTCCACTGAATTCAATTTTTCTGTACTCGCTATAATGATTTGGATCCAGCATGATCTTCGATTAGTTTTATGATATGCCCTGCAATATCCACCTTGGTCGTTTTTTCAATTCCTTCCAACCCTGGTGATGCGTTGACTTCCAGCACCATCGGGCCAGTCTCCGATCGTAAGATGTCCACGCCTGCTACTTGCAATCCCATCAAGGCTGCTGCACGAATAGCGATATCTTTTTCTTCAGGACTTATTCTTGTTTTTTTTCCTACCCCTCCCCGATGCAAATTGGATCTAAATTCTCCGGGCTGCGCACTTCGCTCCATCGTGGCTACGACCTCTCCACCCACAACGAATGCACGTATGTCTTTTCCATTAGACTCTTTAATAAAGCGTTGCAGCAATACTTCTTCTTTAAGTCTTAGAAAAGAAGACACCAGCGATACAGATGCGTTTTTATTCTCACCAAGCAAGACGCCATCTCCTTGTGTTCCTTGCAGCAATTTAATAACTACAGGATACTGGTCCCCCAGTACATCTAATGCTGTGTCAATATTGTCCGACATAGCCATGAAAACGCTATCCGGTACCGGAATATCATTGGCTGCCAAATATTGGAGTGCCGTGCGCTTATCCCTTGAGCGCAAGAGCGCTTCTGTACTCACCACCGTAAAAACGCCCATGAGTTCCAACTGCCTGACTACGGAGGCTCCATAACTGGTCACTGAGGATCCAATCCTTGGAATCACGGCATCCGGCTGCCCGAGGTACTCACCCTGATAGCGCACACCAAGTCGCCCACTCAATATGGAGAGGTTGCATTGCAAGTGATCTACCACTCTAACGGAGTGATGACGTCTGCGCGCGGCATTGACTAAACTGATCGTAGAATAGAGCACCGGACTTCTGCTTAATATCAATATTCTCATTCGATGGGAAGATATGAAAACATCATCAATCCTTATTCTTTCTTTCTTCAGGTAATTTATTCCTTCAAATAATCTAATCTAAAGAATGAAAATTATATCGGTAACTTCACCAAATGCAATTGAACGATCCGAAAACAATCAAGGGCTGGGCTTTTTTCGATTGGGCTAATTCGGCTTACTACCTCGTTATTTCTACGGCTATTTTTCCCATCTACTTTTCCAATATTACACTTCCTGAAGTATCCTTTTTTGGAGGTACGCTGTCGAATACTTCGCTTTATTCCTATTCCGTTTCAGCTGTCTATATACTGATTGCATTTCTCTCTCCTTTACTTTCCGGAATTGCTGACTTCACCGGCCGAAGAATGTACTTTCTGAAACGATTTACATTTGTTGGTGTGATCGGATGCATTTCTCTATTCTTTTTTCATAGCCCGGAGACGATGTGGATTGGTACCGCTGCTTTTATGTTAGGGACTGTAGGTGCCGCCGGAGGACTGGTCTTCTATGATTCGTACTTACCGCTGATTGCCACAGAAGATAAATTTGATAGTGTCAGCGCCAAAGGATATGCCTATGGGTATGTGGGTAGTGTGATACTACTTGTGTTTTGCCTGCTTCTCATTCAAAAACCGGAGTTGTTTCATATTTCAAGCCCGACCCTACCCGCTCGAATTTCATTTGTTCTGGTTGGCTTGTGGTGGTTTAGTTTTGCGCAGATAACGTTCAGAAGATTGCCTGCAGATATTCCCATTGCTTACTCAGAAAATCTGTTAGCCAAAGGATGGCAAGAGCTTCTCGACGTATGGCAGAAAATCAAACATGACAAAAGCATCAAACGATTTTTGGCATCCTATTTTTTTTATATCGCCGGTGTGCATACAGTCATTTATCTCGCGTCTATTTTCGCTGCACAGGAATTAGGGTTTAGTGATTTTGAATTAATTGCAACGATTCTTTTATTGCAACTGGTTGCCATACCGGGTGCCATTTCTTTCGCACGATTATCCAAATGGAAGGGAAATAAATTTAGCCTTCTGATGCAGCTATTCATCTGGGTGCTTATTTGTATCAGTGCTTATCTCACCACGCAGAAGTGGGAGTTTTTTCTGATCGCGGCAATGGTTGGGATGGTCCTTGGAGGCATTCAGTCGCTCTCCCGATCTACGTATGCGAAGTTGCTTGAAGAAGAAATAAAAGATACTACTTCATTCTTTAGCTTTATGGATGTCCTTTCAAAAGTGGCGATTGTATCCGGTACATTTATTTTCGGATTGGTCAATTCGCTGACCGGCAGTATGCGCTACAGTGTCTTGTCGCTAGGTGTTTTCTTTTTGATAGGGATCATCATTCTTACCACCGTTGACAAATTCAGAATAAATACTGGCAAACCAAAAAAACTACTTGATCAAATTCCTTGAGCCTTATTCCTGGAATTCATAGCACCCCAAATCCGGTAGTAACAGATCTCTCTGATGGCCTTCAAAGTCATCGAGATAACTCGATAGTGGAATCCCTTTTTCTTCTGCTACAGACATGGTATCTAAATGATAGTTATCTCGAAACATATCGACAAATAAAATATCACCATAGCGATACTCAAAACACTCCAAACAAATGGATTCAAAAAAATCCGGATAGTTTTCTGCCTCCAGCAGTTCATCAACCACCACTAAATTATTGGACATCTGGACATCCAGCAAGCCTAGACCCGGCGCTCCGGCATCCACCATCCAAACTTCGTCCTGGGAGGAACCAACCATCATACTGTTCACCACCTGTGCAGTCATTTGATTTAGAAATACCCCTTGCTGACAAAGCGGATCACTGCAATAAAAATTGTTTATCATGAGTGCTTCCTGATCATTTCCAAAACTAGCCATCGTTGTATAGGCTATTTCATAATTTCCACCATAAGTGAGCGCTATCGCCTGGCTTCCATTTTCATAGAAAAGACAATTTGAAATCTTGGCTGAAGCGTGCCTGGCAAAAAATCCAGGTCCGTTGGTATAGGATATACTGCTATGATCGATTTCCACAACAGCCGCACTATCACAGGTTATTCCTGCCATCGCACTACTTAAATCCATATGTCTGAAAGTATGTGGCCCACTTTCCGGACCCAGTCTGATTCCTGCCCATTCCCCCACATGATCCGGTTCGATTCGATCATCACGAATGATGACCGGTTGATCCACTGTGCCTCGTACAGCTAACTTCCCCTTCGGATAGGTGTATATCAATCCCTCATTAAAAATACCTAACTGATTGTTGGCAATCCCTCCATGTACGTAGAGGGAAGTTCCCGGAGGCAACACAAGGGTACAGGAATCAATAAGCAAAGTACCATACAACACATAAGGTCTGGGGTCATCCCAGGTTTCTTCTCCAAGGTCACAGGTCAGCAGGGAGATGCGATT
>JBBKXT010000287.1:0-16837 GCA_037969625.1 Saprospiraceae bacterium | reverse complement strand
TTTGTGAAATTTCATTTGTTGAATTCGAAAAAATATGCAACGGTTGTGATGAAAGTTGGTCTTTAAATTGTTTGGCGTTTTGTCGCGTCATCGGGGCTCGTGGTCAATGGATCCGGGCCTCGTGGTTAGATATCAGGACAGGCTTCTATTTGATGTTCTTTTGTAAGACATAATAGTTCGCATCCACAACAAATGTTTTTATCACATGGTCTTCTTTCCATGTTTGCCAATCCGCGGTCGGCTTCAACGTTTTCATCACGCCATTGATTTTTATTTCCAGGGGCATTTCAAAACCATCGACTGTTTCTGTGTATCGGTATTTTACTTTTTTACCTTTTAATTCATAGGCTAAAACAGGAATTCTGATATCACGGAGGTATTGATTAAAGAAAGCATCAAGTGTTAGTCCGGAGTAAAGCGCCATGTACCCTTCTATCTGTTCCGTGGTCACTGTTTGGTGATAGAATTCACTTTGCATCCCTCGAAGAATTTCGCGCCATTTCACATCATCTTTTAACCAGGTGCGCAGGGTGTGGAGCAAATTCCCACCTTTGTAGTACATATCACCGGATCCTTTGTTGTTGACATGATAGTGACCAATAATGGGTTGGTCATTTTCAATTTTATCACGTGTACCAATGACATATTCACTTCCGGCTTTTTTGCCATAGTAATATTCTACGAAAAGTGATTCAGAATAATTGGTAAATGATTCATGAATCCACATATCAGCAACATCCTTGTAGGTGAGACTATTGGCCCACCACTCATGCCCCGATTCGTGAACGATGATAAAATCAAATTTCAATCCCCATCCGGAAGAAGACAAATCGGTGCCGAGATATCCCATTTTATATTGATTTCCATAGGTGACGCTGCTCTGGTGTTCCATCCCGAGGTAGGGTGCCTCAACAAGTTTATATCCATCCTCATAAAAAGGATAGGGACCAAACCAATATTCAAAAGCTTTAAGCGTCCGGTGAGCATCCTGAAAATGTGTTTTTGCTTTTTCATAGTTATCCTCTAGTACGTAAAAATCTAAATCCAAAATTCCTTTTTCTCCATGGATTGTGTCTGACCAATGGACGTATCTTGCTATGTTAATATTCACGCCATAATTATTGATCGGATTTGAAACAAACCAGTGGAATGTTTTCTTTCCATCGGGATGGTATTCGATATGTCTTAGTCTTCCGTTAGACACATCTGTCATAGAAGGCGGCACTGTGATGCGCATGAGCATACTATCGGGCTCGTCATACATGTGGTCTTTGCATGGCCACCATACGCTGGCGCCAACACCTTGATTGCTGGTGGCTACAAAAGGATTTCCCATATCATCTTTCGACCAGGTGAAACCACCATCCCATGGTGGCTTTTTAGCAACAACCGGTGATCCTTCATAATCTATAGTGATGCTTTCTCTCCGACCGGCGATCAATGGTTCAGGGAAAGTAATCCAGTACACATTACCTTCGCGTACAAAAGACAATCCGACGCCTTTGTGTTCGACACGGGTTATTTTTAAGGGTTCCTGTAGATCGATTTGCATTTTTTGTCCGGGTGTCAATACAGAAAAGTAAATAGCGTTTGACCCTTTTATTCTTTTGTGTTCGATATCCACTTCTACAGCAAGGTCGTAATAATGGAGATCCCACCATGCTCTTTCGAGGGTGATGGAGCCGCGTAGGGTGTCCTGGTGGGTGAAGGGTTGAGCGAAGGATGCCTTTGAAACTAATAAGGCGAAGAAAAATAAAAAGGCTTTTAATGTAAAATTCATTTCCTGATTCTTTTAGTATGCGATACTTACTTTACTCGTGACAAATTTTTATACGTCATATAATATGTGGTATAATTGATACATCCTACTTAACTAATCTTGCGGGATTTCCTATATACGTCCCCGGTTGTAAAATATCATTTACGACTACAGCACCCATGCCTATCACAATGTCATCCCCTATTGTAATACCATTTCTGGTCGATGAGTTTGTTCCCATAAAAACCCGTTGACCGATGGTGCAATTTCCGCTAATATTAACCCCGGGAGAAGCTGAAAAATAATCACCTATTTTTGTGTCATGGCTAATGGTGGTACCTGGATTGATGACCGCATGTGCGCCAATATGCACATCACAACTTAAAAACACATTTCCTAAAACGACCGCTCCTTTTCCAATTTTAGTATAGGGTGTTAATGAAACATTAGGATGTATTACATTGATTGACTTTATTCCTTCCGGCAATCCCTGACTGATTCTGGAGCGCGTGTCCGTATCCCCAATCGCAATAATGACTTCACTGAAAATGAGTATTTCGTTCTCCAGTTTCAGCACCTCAACACCCAGCAGAATATTTTCCTTGTAATACTTTTCTTCCACCAGAAATTTTACTTTGTCTGATAATTTTTCCCACCCCAACATTTCGCCCAGGCAGCACAAAACCTCCTTTCCTAGTCCTCCTGCACCGATGATCCCAATGGTAGATGTATTATCGATTAATTCTTTCATTGCTCTTTATTGTGTTTTTTGGAAACGACTTCCCTCTCAAGTGCTTTTATTGTTGCGGTATTTCTGTCGTGGTGGAGTAGATGTTGAATTCTTTTTTGGTTTTCTTCCATTGCTGCCCGATCCAGGGTCAGTTGATTTGTATTTGCATGAGACTCAAAGTCCGCTTCAAATTTAAACACTTTGATCCCATTTTTTTTAAGCCAGGTATAGATAACACTCTTTTCCGAAAGGTAAATCTTTGTTCCGGCATATAACAGGTACAGGATATTCCCCAAAGCCTGCTGGCGATAATGTAGAAAAATGGCGGTTGGGTGTTCCTGCAGCAATTGATAATATGCCTTCAACGGTAGGTGTTCTTCCAAGAAAGTAACCCGATCATTAAAGGCGTTTTTGTATTGCTGTTTGATTTTAGTTTTATATCGATCAAACTGACCATAGGTCATGGGGAGTGAAAACGAATACGAAGTATCTTTCATTTTCATGAGCAATGGCAAGGCATCGGCGTGGTTGTTTTCAACTGTCGCAGAGTTGCCGATAAGAATTTTTTTGGTAGTGGGATTGGTGATGGCGGTTCCTTCGGGAATAATATCCGAAAAGCTAAAAAACTGAAAAAACTGCCAGAGCGGTAATGTTAGTTTTGTGTTGATAAAATCAATTTCTTCTTCAACATACCATAGGATCGAATGCACATGAGGGATGGCATTAAGCAGGGATTGGATCGGTGGTTTTTTAAATAAAATATATTTAAAGTAAAATTTTCGCAGATCATAGCGAAAACGAATTTCAGGCAAAAGACGTAAGAGTCGTTTTGTTTCCTGACCATAGAGCTGTTGGCGAAAAAGATTCGTTTGTTGATAAACTTCAGCACCAAAGAAACACCAACAATGCACCAAATGATTTGGCGACTGAGCGATCAAATCTGCTTTTATGTTATCCAGAAAATAATGAAAGGCAATATCCTGATGGTCCAGTAATGCTGCAATCTTTTTTTGCCCAAAGGCATCTGCTGATACTTCGAGCATGGAATCATCCAGCGGTTCACAAAAGTTTTTCTTTTGGTGATTAAGAATCACATAATAGCAAGTCCAATGCGGAAGGTTAAAAGTGTTTTTTGTCCAGGGTACAAACTTCTTGTCCGAAAATATATGAATGGAGCGAATGCTATCCTCTGTTGACATGTTTTCAACGGTTAAGAATGATGTCGATGATCATGTCCTGTTGTCCGGAAGTCAATTCAAAAAACATGGGCAGACATAATATTCTTTTCGATATGCGGTCAGCGACAGGTGTGGTCCCTTGATAGGCTTTTGTAAAACTTAGATTGTTTAACGCAGGATAAAAGTACCTTCTGGGATAGACTTCTTTTTTGTTGAGATTTTCTACAACGCGCAATAATTCTTCTTCACTTGAAAAAAGCACCGGAAAATAGGAATAGTTATAGGTTACATTTTCAGGAATGGATTGAAATCCAAGGTCGATTTTCGTGTTATTCAGATGTTCTCTGTAATATACATATTGCGCCTTTCGCGTTTCAATAATTTTGTCAACATATTTCAGATTGACTAAGCCCATCGCTGCATGGAATTCTGAATTTTTTCCATTTATCCCAACGCTGCTAAATAATTCCGGACCATCATGGCCGAAGTTTCTTTTCAGCTCCATCTCACGTTTCAGTGTCGCAGAACTGGTCACCACTGCACCCCCTTCAATCGTGTGGAATAATTTCGTGGCATGAAAACTTAAAGAAGAAGCATACCCATAATTCAAAACACTTTGACCATCCACCTTGACGCCAAAGGCATGTGCGGCATCATAAATAATCGGGAGGTTGTATTTTTCAGAAAAAGCACCCCATTTTTTTGTATCACAAGGCACACCAAAACAGTGGGTAATTAAGACCCCAACTGTTTGGTCATCCACATAGGATTCCGCTATTTGGGCATCTGCATTAAATGTGGAAGCATCTATATCCACAAAAACTGGGGTAAAGTTTTCCCAAATGAGCGCTGAACTAGTTGCGATATAGGAAAAAGGTGTCGTCAATATTTTCCCCTTCGGTGGGAGGGTTTTTAAAATGGCCTGCATGGTAACCGTTCCATTGGTCATCACAGACAAATGGTGTACCCCCAGATAGTCCGTTAATTGCTGCTCAAGTGCCACCAACAAAGGTCCATTATTGGTAAGCCAGTTTCTCTCCCAAATTTGATCCACCATCGCCTGGTACTCCTCTCTTGGCGGCAAAAAGGGACGTGTTACTTGAATCATCAGCAAACATTAAATTGTTAACGGTCAAATATATCGCTTTTTAACGGGGTCAATGCTTCAGGTTCAACAACCGATTTTGTCAATCCGTATCTCCATGCGGTGTTTCGATAGTAGGATCATCGAAGGTGAAAAAGGATATCGCCACCCAACAGGATCCCTATCTAAAAGTTATCTTTGCCGCTGATGTTTTTTATTTTAATTGATTCGCTTTCATATCGTACCAATATCTATTGGAGCGACCACACCACAACCTTGTTTTTAATATGAGCCTTAGTAAAAAGCTTGTCGCCTTATCCAATAGAATGACTTCTCGATTTCGGGCAAATGCCTACAGTCACTACACGGTCCTGGATTTCAAGGAAAAACATTTGTTTCATCTCAAATCCTTTCCCACGCGAATAGATATGCTAAAGCAATTGCCCAAAAATGGCATCGTCGCAGAAATTGGCGTAAACGAAGGAGATTTTTCTAACGAGATATTAACTCATTGTTCTCCGCAGAAACTATTTTTAATAGATATCTGGGGATCAAAACGCTATCATGGTGGATTATTTGAAAAAGTAAAATCGCGCTTTGATCAACAGATAAAAAACGATCAGTTAGAAATAGTAAGGGAGTTATCTTTCGATGGAATTTCTTTGTTTCCGGATGAGCATTTTGATTGGGTTTATCTTGACACGGATCACTCCTACGATACCACGCATCGCGAGCTTGAATTGCTTCGTTCAAAAATGAAGTCAGGAGGTATAATTGCAGGACACGACTATATCATTGGCAACTGGAATGGTGGTGTACGCTATGGTGTCATTGAAGCTGTTCGTGAGTTTTGTATAAAGTATAACTGGGAACTCCTTTATTTGACCCATGAATTGGATATTCCACCGAGTTTTGCCATTCGAGAGATAGTAAACTAAACATTAAGCTACGTTCTTTATTCAAGCAAAATGCGCTAACTTAATCGTGCTCAATATCTGATCGAAGTTTTGGTATCTCCGGTCCAAGAATTTTTGGTCCATTGTCCGTCACGAGAATATTATCTTCTATTCTGATGCCGGTGAAATTGCGATAGGGAGCCAACTTTTCATAGCAAATAAAGTCTTTATGTTTCTCCTCTTTTTGCCACAAATCGATTAATTCAGGTATAAAATATATGCCTGGTTCCACCGTCAGGACAAACCCCGTTTCCAGTTTTTTGGCCAGGCGCAAATATGCCGTTCCAAATTGCTTGCTGCGCGAAGTAGTTGCATCATAACCAACATTGTCTTCGCCCAATCCCTCCATGTCATGAACATCCAGACCAATCATATGTCCCAGGCCATGAGGAAAAAACAAAGCATGTGCACCGGCGGCAACAGCTTCATCAGTATCGCCTTGCATCAAGCCAATGTTTTTCAGCCCTTCCGTAATTATTTTTGCCGCCTGAAGGTGCACATCCAAATAGCGAACGCCTGGTTGGACCGCCTCTATGCATTCCATTTCCGCTTTCAGCACCAAATCATAAATCTCTGCTTGCTGCGTAGAAAACTTTGGACTTACCGGATAACTTCGCGTGATATCGCCGGCATAACCCATGATGGTTTCTGCACCAATATCGCACAACAACATATCGCCGGGTTTTAGCGTGCGGTGGTAGTGATTATTGTGGAGCGTATGGCCATTGACGGTACAAATAGCCTGATAGGCAAGCCTCCCCTGATTGGCAAAGGCAACACCTTCTGCAACGCCCCTGATATGGGCTTCCAGTTTGCCAGGAGTGATCGACTTTCTAATTTGGGAATGAATGGCGTGTGTGATATGCAGCGCATGCTCCATTTGCGCTACCTCTTCCTTCCCTTTATGTGATCGCTGTTGAATGACAGCATGGACCATGGTCGTAGAGTGTCCTGCTTTTATTTCATCTGTAGACTTACCCAATATTTCAGCGAGATAAAACACACGATCCGCATGATGTTGTGGCAGATAATGTACCTTCTTTCCCTTGAGCCAATCAGCCAATGCAGAGGAAGACATCTGTTCGTCCGCATCAATGTGGTGAATGCGTTCTGCCATTGTAAGTTGCGGACCGATCCATACGACATCTTCAATTTCGGCGTCATCTCCGACGAGAATTGATTTGTTATTATCGGCATCAATAATGCCCAAAAGTCCAGGTTGCGGATGGCCAAAATAATATAGAAAGGAACTCTCTTGCCGAAAAGGATAAGTGTTTCCCTTGTAATTCATTGGTTGGTCTGTCGCTCCCGGGAATATGTAAACCCCTTTTCCAAGCACATGCATAAGGGCTTTTCGTCGAGCAGAGTAAATGGTCGAATCAAATAGTATCATAGGGCGAAAGATAATGAAAACAGAGGTTTGTACACTGATTTTAAATACTTCGTGTTTACAAGCATTAATAATTTCTTGTATTTCGATGAAATATTAAATCAATTACTATCTTTAGTGACGGTCACTAAGTATTAGATTAGCCCCTTTTTATATATGATCATTTCAAAAATGCAACTTGTGTATTGTCTCTTGTTCTTCGGTGTTTACCAAAGTGCCCACTCACAAGTCAACGAGCTTGAGATTGTAGCCAGTGCAGGGAATAGCTTTGAGGCTAATAATTTATTTCTCGACTGGACGATTGGCGAACCGATCATTTCAACGCTTGAGCAGCCCGACCAAGTACTAACTCAGGGATTTCATCAGCCCATTTACACGATTGTTTCTTTAAAACCATTGAACAGTGCTATCGTTTCTGTCGAAGTGTTTCCAAATCCGTTTATAGCTGAGGTGATGATAAAAGCCTCTTTTTCTGAATTCGAAACAGGCAAGTTGGAACTTTTCAATTTAAGTGGTCAAAGTATTTGGACACATACATTTGAGGGTATGGATTTGCTAAGTCAATGCCCGGCTTCTTCTTTGTCATCCGGAACCTATCTACTCGTGCTATCTATTCCGGAAAAGAAAATCATTCATTCCTATAAACTTTTGAAAACGCAATAAAATGAAGGTTTTAATTTTTATCATCAGTCTCTTATCAATCAGCGTAGTCTCTTATGCGCAGGCACCACAAAGTTTCAACTATCAGGGTGTGGCACGCGATGGTTCCGGATCAGCCATTGTGAGTGCTCAGATTTCTCTTCGCATTGCCATCATAAGAACCCCTGGACTAGGAACAGAAGTTTATAAAGAAACCCATAGTGTTCAAACAAGCAGCACGGGTGTGTTTAGTGTCCAAGTCGGTCGAGGGACCATACAAAACGGAACTTTTGAAGATATTGATTGGGGCGCCGGTGAGTATAATGTGCAGATTGAATTGGATCCTGCCGGTGGCAGCAATTTTACCTTAATGGGAGCGTCTCAATTGCTATCCGTACCCTATGCACTATTTGCTGCAAATGATTCAGGCAACATGGATTTTTGGAAGGAAAACAACAAAGGGATTCACTTTAATGAGGGCAATGTTGGAATAGGAACTTCCAATCCAGATGTTAAACTTACCATTGAGGGTGATGACCCGGTTTTAGAAGGAAGAAATTATATACGTCTATACAACAAGTCATTGTCCAATAGATCAAATGTTTATATAAGCTTATCAGCAGGAGATGATGAAAATCAAACTTTTTTAAATCACTCCTCTGAAACTTATGATATCGATGGGTTTAAATATGCAGATTTTGGTCAACTGGAAAATCGTGGGGGTGGCCTAAACTATGTTGCTTACGATCATGCAGGTATACATCGCTTTTTCACCGGACGTGAGTCAATCAACAACAACCCGATAGAGCGGATGCGTCTTTCAAGCAACGGGCATTTAGGAATTGGAACAATTGATCCCATTTCTAAATTGACAATAGAAGGAGATGATCCACTTTTAGAGGCAAGGAATTATATCAGACTATACAATAAATCACTGTCTCCCAGATCAAACGTTTATATAAGCTTATCAGCTGGGGACGATGAGTTTAGTACATACTTAAATCACAACTCCGAAACATACGATATTGACGGTTTTCAATATGCTGATTTTGGCCAACTTGAAAATCGTGGGGGTGGTTTAAATCTGGTTGCACACAACGATCTAGGTGTGCTTCGCTTTTTTACGGCACACGACCCTGTTACGAACTATCCACTTGAACGAATGCGTCTTTCCAATGATGGAAATTTTGGTATTGGATCAACCACTCCTGCAGCGAAAGTACATGTTGCTGGTGGGGATGTGTATATTGAAGACATCAACAATGGAGTGATTATGAAGTCTCCAAATGGAAGTTGCTGGCGGATGACCATCAATGACGATGGATCTGTTCAAACTAGTTCTATTCCTTGTCCAAACTAATTTTTACAAGGATTAATAGCATTAAAAAATGGAATTTACGGTCGACTCCGCTTATACTTTTTCCAAAGTGCCCTGAATTCCTTTGCCATTTTTTTGGCGGTAGCCGCGCTAAAAACAATGACCTCATCACTGTCATCTGCCGCAGGAGCAGCACAGGCAATACAGTTGGTCGACGCATCGTAAATCGCAATTTCCATCAGAAATGGATTGATCTCCGAAGGAGGCAATATTAAAAAGTTAGAGGCAATATGTTCTTCGGAAACATTAAACCTTTTTTTAAACAAACTTATGTTCTTCTCAACCTGTGGTGTGGCCGGAACGATGTATTTGTACTTCGTACTTTCTCCAAGATTTACACTGACCAGTTCTGAAAACTCCTTGTGCTCCACATCATAATGAAGAGAAGGACTGATGACCCAAATTTCTTTGGCTTTGTTTTCAAGCTTAATGAGTTGTTTGAATGTCATGAGTAATTTTTTTGTAAAAATAAACAAATGGAAGGAGATGAGAGGTCTTACGGATGAAGGGGTAAGCGGCGATTCGCCTTCGTTATGGCTTTGGCGAATAAAAACGGTTAAAGGTGGACGGAAAAAATATTGCTTAAGCGCGTTAATGTGCAATGTAAAATAAAGCGAATTTATATTTTCATATTATTTTCTCTATTCTTTCTTCTCCCCGCCTCACATTTAGGGATGAGGTGATTTAGTGATGAGGTGAGTCGCCGTGGCTAATTCCGATCCATCGGAAATAGCGACCACAGCACTTGCCCTGTACTCTCCAACATGCCCTAAAGTCTCACCTCTCGCGTCTGAAGTCTGCTTTTCCTCGAATTATTTCAAATTGAAAACCCGCGAAATATTAAACCCAAAATGAACATCTCCGTTTTCCCAATCTCCTGTTGTTTCAGTAATAAATCCCTTTTCAATCATAGAAGTGCTATTACTGAAATGAAGCTGGAAAACGTGACCACCCGTTTCAATATCAAATCCTATACTGAGGGAGTTCGTATAAATATCCTCAATTTGATCGGGCCAAACATATATATACTCAGCATTTAACGAAACGCGTTTGCTTAATTTAATTCTACCACCAAAACCTAGCGCCACTACATCATTTGCTATTTCAGGTGTAGCGACCAGATTACGGTGAACGACTGTTGGGGAAAGTTGTAGTGTAAATGCATCCGAGAACTTTTTACCCAACATCATTTGAAAGGTATAGTATAAGTTATTGCTTAAATAGTCTTCTCGATCAGGATCAGAAGGCTTCAATGTTTTGATGGCCATAGAAGAAAACAGTGCCAATGTTATCGGCATTTTCTTTGCCCCGGTACTTTGACGCAGCACTTTGAGTTTCATAAAACCATCATACGTTTTCTCGTAACTACTTCTTCCGACTCCGATCATGAAACAATCAGAAACCCCATAATCCGCACCAATGCGAATGGTCGACTGATCCAGACCCCATAATTCATAGGCTCCTCCGCTGATAAAACCAAATCGGTGTTGAATCTTGATGTCCAGCTCACCACCGGACATGTTTTCCAGGGAATGCAGGTTGATAATCCTTGTGGCTTTAAAACTTGCGGTGGTATAATTAATCGTTTCATCTTCACCAAGCAAAGACAATAAATCATCTTCCTGGCTATGCAAATTGAAACCTGAGCCTAGCAAAAGGAATAGAAATAAGTATTTGTATATTTTCATTTTGTTTAGATTTTGAATACCTACGCTATTGCAAAATTTATACCGAAGAACCCCTCTTGTTTGTTTAGTGTACAATGAGGGGTTCCTTAAAAATTAAAGTACGTTATTGTTTATGGTTTCTGATTTAACAAAGTATAATCAACGGAGACAGTGATGTCTACCTCATCGGCTATATTGTTCTCTACGATTTTCGGAATTTTAATGTCATAGTCAGCTATCAATACAGTGAATTTACTTGTAGCAGAAATCACATTTCCCTTTACCACCAAGGTTGCTTCGGCATCGGCTGGCTTTGTCACTCCATGAATTTCCAGGTCGCCTTTGACTTTTACAAGGTACGTTCCGTTTTTTGTCAACAATATTTTACCGTAATCCTCAATCACTCCTTTAAATTTTGCTTTTGGAAATTTTGAACTTTCCATATAGTTTTCATTAAAGTGATCCTGCATGAGGGCTTTTTCAAACTTAAAACCCTGGATCAATACTGCCCATTCAATTGCTCCGGTAGAAAAATCAATAACGGTACTTGCGGAAGAATTTTCTGCATCAATTTTTTCCATATCCGTATCCGAAAAGAATGAAATCTTCCCGCTTTTAGAATAATACTTTTGCCCAATCGCTATCTGCGCACAAAAGCAGAATGCAATTGCCATGATCATTTTCGTGTTCATTAGTTCTTATTTTTATTTAAAAAAATTGTCTTTTGAATCTTGTTATTTGACGATGGACGATTGAACCAAAACAACATCACTGAGAAACCCGGTACATCTACCTTTTATCTCAATTTCATCGCCGGTCTTTAGGGCTCCAAAGTTCTGGCCATTTTCCATTTCACAGATTACACCTGCCAATGGATTGGTTGTTTCGATAATTACTTTGTCAACGGTTCCATCCTTTGTAATTTCACTGATGGTCCCTTTTACCTGAATTATTTTTTCAGTATAAAGTTGGTTGGCTGTATTTTCGTCGGATTCATAGGCAGATAAAAGATCATCTGCGTCAATAACCACATCTGCTTTTTTATTTTCTATGCTGGCAACCGGTTTGTTGTATTCATAATAGGCATACGCTCCGCCAACAAGTGCAAGAATGAGTATTCCGAATAAAATATTTTTTTTCATGATATGGTATTTGTTCGCCGGATCTTGCGTGCCTTAGTTGTTCGGTGCACCATCCGCAATCCAAGATTCAATTTTTTCAATACTGCAGTCATTCAGCTTTGGTCCATCCTGAGGCATCGGTGAATAACCGGGTTCACGATTAATCGCACCCATCAACTGACCACTGTCAACGTATTTTTTCACCTGTGTATAGTTATCCAGTACAACATCACCTAAATGGGCGGCGGTACTGTGGCACACATAACAGTTGTTCGAAATGATTGGCACTATATCCGCTTGATATTTCATACCTACGGTTATGCAATCCGTTGGTGGATAAAGTGTTTCCTCATCGTCATAATAACACGAGGCAAAAAATACCATTGTTCCGAATAAAATTCCTTTAATTATTTGGTGCTCCATTGTTTATCCACGCTTTAATTTTATCAATATTACATTCAGACAGCTTGCCAGATCCTTGTGGCATCTGCTGAAAGCCGTTTGCCCAGGTTATAGCGCCTAAAAGTCTGCCATTCAAAGCAACCGTCTGCACAGCAGCATGCGAATTTAAGGCGATATTTCCGGAAGGACTGCCTCCCGAGTGACATCCTATGCAATTGCTTGTCAAAAGTGGTACCACAAATGCTGTATAACTAACATTTTCAACATCACAAGGCATATCAGGATCATCACAGGACAAAGAAACCGCTCCTTGTTCGATCCATTTAGCAATCACTGCTATCTGATTGGGATTAAGTTTTTGATTTGGTGGCTCCGGCATGCGTTTATCCGGATCTGTTTCTGTAATCACTTCATATAAATCTGAATCTCCAAGATCAAAAGGTTCGACGATTCGGCTATCCATCACATTTTGAAAATTATCTAAAATAATATCCTCCTTATGAGACGTTGCATCATGGCACCCGCTTTTTGCACAATTGGATCGAAGAATAGGTAATACATCACGCTCAAAATAAACGATATCCGGATCACATGGAATGCCCATCGTATCAGGATTCATTCCTCCATTATCTATTGCGGGTGTCACCGTGTCATGTTGGCATGCCTGCATGGTAAAAACTGTATAGGCCGCTATCAGGGCAACGGTCAGCGTAAACGCCCTGCGACCTGGCAAACGTGTATTATGGTATTTGCTGGTCTTCATTTTTCTTTAGACTAACGATGTTCAAATTTGATTTATTGACCTTATTACTTTTCTTTCTCAAAAGAAGTTGAAAAGAATCTTTCCGGTTACTTCCCCCCTACTGCTTACAAAGAGTTTCCACACCCCTTTTTGATTACCAGAATATTTTACACACAAAACAACTTCTGTCTACTTATTACCATCACCGAATCACTCATCATTTGTCTTCTTAAGTTTTAGATAGGTGGGCTACTGTACTCGTCCCAACACTTAGCACGAAGTAGCCCACCTGAGCATAATTCAGGATGTTTCCCCGCCAAGGTGTTCTTCTCCTGAATTTGTGACTCAAAAAACTTCTACTCACTTAATGGATTCAAAAAAACAGGACTGGCGATTCAAAAGCAAATGAGTTGATCTGAAGCCGCCAAAATGGTGGACGAACGGGCAGAAGAAGCATTGCTACTAACGCCCTTTTGCTATTTTATCGTCTTTTGACAAGGCATTGATTCAATTTCCCCGGTCGCTAATCTTTCCTTATAGAGTATCTTGACCCCGCAATTTGGTTTATGTTTGAATCCACACCTACCTCCGATCGCCAACTGGCGATACAGCGACTGACTGCCTTATGGGCGCTAAACGAATGTGGTCTTGGCGGTGTCCTTCATGCGTTTAATTCTCCTTTTACGGGATTACTGGTGGGCAGTTTTGCGATGATTTGTATTGCCTTTATTTGTGCGCTTTCAGATCAAAAATGGAAGACCGTGATGACCTCGCTTTTTGTGGTATTGGTGATCAAAGCATTGGTCAGTCCGCATTCTTCACCAACCGCCTATATCGCTGTCATCTTTCAAGGTGTCACCGGCGCATTCATCTACCGATTCGTGCCCCACCTTCTTGTGTCCTCCGTTTTGTTTTTTAGTCTGGGGCTGATTGAGTCTGCACTCCAGCGATTGTTTACGCTCACGGTATTGTATGGCAACACACTTTGGGACGCGATCAATATTTGGGGAGAATGGGTGGCGGATCGTTGGGGTCTTTTGATTCCGATGACCTCTTCCAGACTCATCGTCTATACCTACCTCTCGATCCATTTAGTCGTCGGTATTGGCGTTGGCTGGCTTGTCTTCAAGACCTTGCGCTCAGTGCATGATCAGTGGGGGCAACAACAATATAATCTTGTCCTTGGAAAAGAGGATACCAAAAGTTTTATGAAGGTGAAGAAAAAGGGAAAATGGCGTCGTTATATTTTCTTCCTACTGCTAGTGTTTATTATCATTGTTGCCTATAGCGGTTTCCCAAACCCTAATTCGAATATACAGCAGGGGTTATTAGCCATCGTGCGGGCATGTGCGGTATTAACTTTGTGGTTTGTTTTTCTTGCTCCTTTAATGATACGTTTTCTTCAAAAATATTTAAGTAAAAAACATCAACAACTCTCCCTGGAAGTTGAGCAGACAATGGACATGTTTCCACAATTGTTGTGGATATTGGATAAGGTTCGCCTCGAGAGTAAACGACTTCGACCTTACACGCGCATAAAGTATTTTATTGTGCACAGTTTGCTTTATATTCTTCAATACAGAACTGCAGATGATACGGATACTCACCGGACCGATACGGAGTCATAAAACTACAGTCCTGCAAAGCTGGGTCTCCGGACGCACGGATTGTGGTGGTGTCCTCAGTCCGGACAAGGACGGTCTTCGACAACTATATAATATTAAAGGAGGACAATCGATTGCCTGGCAAAAACAAGAAGCGGATACGTCAACAGATGTATTGATTGGTCGTTTTGTTTTTGATGCTACTGCATTTCAAGTGGCTATTGGTTGGTTAGATTATCATATCAATGATCCAGAAATACAGCATGTTATCCTTGATGAAATAGGACCTCTTGAGTTGTCCGGAAAAGGATGGGATCTCTGGGCAAAAAAAGCCTTTTCAAAATTGAATGATAAGTCTTTATTGCTTGTTGTGCGTGAGGGCCTTGTTGAAAAAGTTGTGGAGCATTATGGGATTAGTAATTATGCGTTATTAACCGTGGAAGATTTTCAAGCATGGTCATTGCGTTGAGACTCGCCTTGGCAAAAGGCTATGGCGAGCAAAGGAAGTTGAGCACTCAGCGTCTCCGACGCTTGTTGTTGAGAGGGTTTAGGGGGAAATCAATTACGAATTGCGATAATAAAAAGAGAACTGAGACTTTTCGACCTGAGACTCGGAGCGCAGCGTTTACCCCGCACTCCGACGCAGGAGGTTGTTCAGGGAGAGACCCTGTACATCGACGCAGGAGGTTTTTCAGGGCTGAGAAAATCGAATTTGCGACACGCGATGCGCGACTAATCATCCTCGATTTATACCCTTCATAACCCCTATAAACTTTATAAACTTTAAAAGGACGCGAGACATTAGACTAAATTTTCTCTCTTCATGTTTTTCATAACCCCCTTAACCTTCTAACCCTTTCACCTTACACCAAAAAGACCTGAGACTATTTTGAGGGGTGAGTCGACGCCGCTAATTCCGATCCATCGGAAATAGCAACCAAAGGGCTTGCCTTGTACTCCGACGGAGGAGGTAGTACAGGGTGATGAGCGATTTAGTAATTTAGTGAGGATTGTTGGGTATATCAACTTTAAATAGTTATTTGTTCTATTCCTTCCGTCCAAAGCAATCGGAATATTATGCCCTGGCCCAGAATCCTTTTTTGCTCTTCTATACACCGTTTATCATGCACGCTGCTCGAAGGCTGCTCTGCCGTGCATCCTTTCCTCTGATGGATTACTTCGAGTTCACTACGCTCCTAAATTTTTGTTTCTTTTTGATATGCAATGAAAATGCGTTCTTTAGTGATTACGCCAAAGCGAATTGATTTTGTTATCGAATAGTTGAATTCAGTTGCACTTTAAAGATAATGGTCTTCAGGTAGGCTATACTCAAAATCATAAAAATGCTGCGTTAGAAGCAAAAACTGACCAAAATCGAGTTTTTGCAGGTTAAACAGGGTTGGTCTTTCATAAAATATACGGCAAATGGGTGATGTGTCGGTTTTAGAACCATATTAAATTTGTAGTTAAATCAGTTCTCATCATGAAAATAACGTTTACAAAAGTATCCCTCACCATTTCGTGCATCTTCTTCATAAGCCTGCTGAATGCACAATCCGTTGGCATCAATACGACGTCTCCAGACAATTCCGCAATACTGGAGGTGGCATCAACGAGTAAGGGAATGCTCATTCCAAGAATGCAAAGTAGTCTCAGGGTGGCTATATCCTCCCCTGCTCTGGGTTTATTGGTTTTTGATACCGATACGGAGTCCTTTTGGTATTATCAATCCACCGGTTGGATAGAATTGACAGACGGTGCATTTACCAATGATAGTGGCACAGTGAGAAGTACTGGTAATTATGCTACGGATGATTTTGTATTCGGATCAGCCCTGCTACCCCTAAATGGTCAAAATTATACAGAGAATCTTTTCTTCTTTGACAAATCCAAAGGTGCTTTCAGAACTGGCAGACTAAATAATTCCCGCGATTGGGCACCTGATTCCATTGGCGTTTATTCATTTGCTTCTGGTTATAATGCTAAGGCAAAAGGGCAGTCAAGCACTTCCATCGGGTATGATAATGAAGCATTAGGGGGGTATAGTACTGCGCTAGGATTTGGGACGGTAGCCAGAGGTTTGATGAGTATGTCTTTTGGACTAGGTACTGACGCAGACGCCTACGCTTCCACCGCTCTAGGAAGGCTTAATGTAGGCGGAGGAAATCCAACCACCTGGGTAGCAGA
>JBBKXT010000286.1:0-8599 GCA_037969625.1 Saprospiraceae bacterium | reverse complement strand
GTCTTGAGATCTGAATGATCAAAGAGTTTCCTTTGCCAGATAAAGTGCAATAATTGTTCTTCCATTACTCCTTTCGGAGGAAGACATCAAAGCGGGTAGGGTAATCATTGTTATCATCTGCATCAAAAGATTCAGAAGTGTCCAGTTTCCACTCGTTTGTGTCCAGCTCCGGAAAGTAAGTGTCTCCAGCGATCTCAGATATGACCTCCGTGAGGTATAATTTATCCACAAGATGCATTGATTGCTTATAAATCTCACCGCCACCGATGATAAAAACTTCTGTTTCGCCTTCTTTTTTTGCAAAAGCAATCGCTTCTTCAATCGAGTACATCACAAATGCTGAAGAGGTAATAAAAAATGGATTGCGGGTCAGTACAATATTTACTCTCCCTTTGAGCGGCCGATAATCCATGGAAGCAAAGTTGCTTCGCCCCATAATGATATGGTGGCCCATGGTCGTTGCTTTGAAAAATTTCATATCCCGGGATTGACGCCATGGAAGATCTCCATCCCGTCCAATCACCCGGTTACTACTCATGGCTGCAATTGCACTTATGATCATAATCGGCTAAGCTATCCAATTAAATACAAATCACGAAACATCAATAGATCGATTTTTTTAGGAGGCCTCGATTAGCTTTGTGGATCGTTAATGAGGTCCACCTCAAGCATGCGTTCTTCGATTCGTTTGCGCAGAATACTGATTTCTCCCTTCAGATATTTCTCTATCATGAGTCCGGCGATCGGCGTAGCGACACTTCCTCCCCATCCGGCATTTTCAATATAAACGGCGATTGCAATTTTGGGTTGATGCCGTGGTGCAAAACCAAAAAATACGGAGTGATCTTCTCCTTGTGAGTTTTCTGATGTTCCGGTTTTTCCGCATACTTCTATATCCGGAATATAGGCTTGCGTTGCCGTACCTGCTTTTACAGCACGACTCATCCCCTCAATGACCGGTTCAAAATACCGATAGTCTACGGATACTCTTTGCCGTGGAAAGTAGCCCTTTTCCGGAGACATTCCCGGTGGCTCTCTTGCCAAAAGCAAATGCGGGTCCGTAAAGGTACCTTCATTGGCAATGATTGCTGCGGCGTGTGCCATTTGAAGTGTGGTCAATTGAAGTTCCCCTTGTCCGATACCCATCGAAAGAATATAGGGCGACCGCCACTTCCCATCTTTGGGAGGGTAGAGTTTGTCAAAATATTCAGGTGTGGGCAGGTTTCCAGCTTTTTCACCGGGGACATCTACACTGATCTTGTGTCCCAAGCCAAACTCTGACAGACTCTCATTGAGCTTCCGCATACCTATTTCCGGATGCGTATAGCCTGCCTGATCAATCATTTCTTTGTACACTGTAAAAAAATAAGTGTTGCATGAATATTGAATGGCAGCAGCAACATTCCGAGGCGTTGGATGAGAATGACATCCTCGTCGTAATCCTCCGGAATAATAAGCCCCCTGACAATAAATAGTTCGATTCGGATCGAGTAAGCCTTGCTCCAAGGCCACGAGTGCAAGCAAGGGTTTGAAAATAGAGCCCGGCGGGTACATCGCCATGACCGAGCGATCAAAAAGCGGGTTGAGTGTATCTGACAATAAATGGTTAAATACTTTTCCGCGCTGTCTTGAAATGGAGAGTTCATTGGGGTCATATCCGGGTGAACTAATCATTGCGAGAATTTCTCCTGTAGATGGTTCTATAGCAACAATGCTACCTCTTTTGTTTTGTAGTAGTTGCTGCCCATATTCCTGCAGAATGTGATCCAGGGAAAGGATAATATTATCTCCTGAAATAGCCAGTGAGTCATGACGACCCTGATCCAGACTTTCAATCTCTCGTCCGAGATTATCTTTGAGAATATACGCTGCTCCTTTGGACCCTCTCAAGGTGGATTCGTAATAATTTTCCACGCCTGTGGAACCGCAAAAATCGCCTAAGGCATATAACCCGTCTGAATCATCAATCCGTTTTTGATCCACTTCTGACATATAGCCCAATGTGTGGGCACTGTGGCTTTCAAAATATCCTCGTGCATTTCTAAGCTCACCATAGAACCCGGGAAAGAGATGAAGATATTCCTGGATATATTGAAACTTTTGGGCCGGAATATGGTCCATAAAAATGAAAGGAACCGACTTTGAATATCGCTGGGATTGCCAGTTTTTTTCCAACCGCTTTATAAAACCAATTGTATCTATTTCCAATAGCTGACAAAAAAGAGCTGTATCAAAATCATCCGACACTTGATTGTAAACCACTTTTAAATCGTACACCGGAATATTGTGTACTAATAAGTGTCCGGTCCGATCCTTGATGAGGCCTCTGCTTGGATAGAGTGTGCGTCGAACGAGCGTAGTTCGATCTGCTCTTTGCCCATAGGTAGGATCAATTAATTGCAGCCAACCGGTTTGGAAAATAAGGACAACCGCTGAAAAGACAATAATCAACTGTATCCATTTCGTTCGACCGGTTTGGCGCTCTTCAATCATCAGGACCTTGGGTTAAAAAGAAAGTGATACCCCATTGTAACAACAAGAGAAAGGACAATTGTCACTATGGTTTTCAACAGAATCTTTCCGATATAAACAAAGGTGAAGATCTCTGCCGTAAAATATAAGAACGAATGAAGACAAAGGGAAAGTGCCGTAAATGTAAATAACCAATTCACACCCAGTGAACGCATGGTTGGATTCATCGATAACTGGTAGCCTCCCCGTGGCTCCAAATAAGACAATAGTATACCTCTGGCATATGCCATGGCCGTCAATGCAAAAGCATGTACGCCAATAGTGTCATAAAACAGATCAATCACTAATCCAACGCCAAAACCAATCAGAATAACATAATGTCTGGAAAGCTTAAACGGCAACATCAGAATAATCAATGGATAGATAAATAAATCCCCATTCAGAGAAAGCCACGAACCGCCCAGCCCAACTCTTTTTAAGATCAGTACTTGAACAATTATCAGAATCACTGCTCGGATCATATGCCTTAGTACCTTACTGTTCATTCTGGCTTTAATATATCGTTTACATAATGGATGACATATACATGGTTGAGTCGGGCTATATCCTCGTGCAATCGCACATCAACCGTATAGTAGTTGCTTCCGCCTTCTGTCCAAAACCTATCGACGGTGCCTATAAAAATTCCTTTGGGAAAAATATAAGAGTATCCACTGGTTATGATTGAATCCCCTAAAAGGATATCTGCTTGCCGGGGAATATCCTCGAGAATCATATGCCCCGGATCAATTTCTTTCCAAACCAATGAACCAAAATATTCATTGCGCTGTATGGAGGCACTAATACGTGCAGCACTGTGTAAAATAGAAACGGCCGATGCGTATTGCTCTCCTACTTGACTAATAATGCCGGCGACACCATGTGGGCTGATGACACCCATCCCTTCCTTGATTCCATCCGCTCGGCCCCGGTCAATGGTAAAGTGATTGTTCCTTTGATTCACTGAATTGCTAATCACTCTAGCTTCAACAACCTTAAAAGACTCCAGTATGCAACTATCCAAGGGTTTTCCTGCGGGGGAAAACTTCTGCAGACTACGTTCAAGATTAAATATTTTTTCTTTGAGTGTGGCCGTTTCGCTGGCAAAGCTATCCACCGTTACCTGGAGGCGGTTGTAGTGAATGGCATCTTCGGTCATCTCATATAGTTTTCCGGACAAGATGGATGAGGAGTTTGAAAAAATGGATTGCTGATTTTCATTGTATCGCACCACAAGAATCAGTGCCAGCAGCTCAAGCAGCAGGAAAAGCAAAAAGGCAGAATACCTGATGACAAACTGAAGAAGGTTATTCATTGTACCAGGGTGAAGATATAGCTAAGCAAAGACTTTTGCGGCGAGGAAAACCTACACGCGCTTTCTATCAATCAGAAAAGAAAAACGATCTGTATTCTTTAGAGCGATTCCTGTTCCGCGTACAACTGCTCGTAGTGGCTCGTCTGCAATATGAACAGGAAGTTTCGTGATTCGTGAAATTCGTTTGTCGAGTCCTCTCAGAAGGGCGCCACCGCCTGTCAGATACAGGCCTGTTTTATAAATATCAGAGGCTAATTCCGGTGGCGTATTTTCCAATGCTTTGAGAATTGCTTCTTCTATTGTGTTAATGGACTCATCAAGCGCTTCCGCCACTTCAGCATAATTAATGGTGATCTGCCGTGGAATCCCCGTGATCAGATCTCTACCATTGACGGCAAAATCTTCCGGTGGGTTATCGAGTTGCTTTAAAGCAGATCCTACGTGGATTTTAATTTGTTCTGCTGTTCGTTCACCAATCAGTATGTTGTGGTTGCGTTTGAGGTAGTCTACGATGTTTTGTGTAAACTCATCTCCGGCCACCCGAATACTTTGATCCGTAACGATTCCGGAAAGGGCAATCACAGCAATCTCTGTGGTCCCTCCACCGATATCAATAATCATATTTCCAATCGGCTCTTCTACATCCAGTCCGATCCCAAGGGCGGCAGCCATGGGCTCAAAAATGAGAAAGGTTTCTTTTGAATCCACGTGATCTGCGGAATCAAACACTGCTCTCTTCTCCACTTCCGTAATACCGCTGGGAATACATACAACCATTTTAAGGTGTGTAAAAAACCGTCTTTTGGTGCCAATCATATTAATCATCCCTTCAATCATGTTTTCGGCACCTTGAAAATCGGCGATAACACCATCCTTGAGTGGGCGTACGGTTTTAATAAACTGATGTGTTTTCTCATGCATTTGCATCGCTCGAGTCCCTACAGCTATGGTCTGGCCTGTACGAATATCAATAGCGATAATGGAGGGTTCATCTATCACGATATTCCCATCCTGAATGATCAGCGTATTGGCTGTCCCCAAATCAATGGCAATTTCCTGAACAAAAAGACTGAATAATTTCATGACCCTATCTGTGTTGGCCTACCTGGCCATTCTTGCATTATGCAAATGAGTTTAACATTGCTTCCGGACATTCAAAGGTGGTTTTTTCGCAGGGGTCCACTCCATCCTATTTTCCAGAAGGGATACAAAGAAACTGCTTTTTCCAAAATAAAAGGAATTTTATACCTTTATTACAGCAATCTAGGGCTTAAGTAAGACTATTTTACAACGATAATGACCCATTTTTCCAAATCCAGGTACTTCTTTGCCAGGTCTTGAAGCGCTTTTGGTGTGATTTGCTGGATCATTTCGATTGTTTTGGCAAACAATCCATCCTCCAGATTTTCAATTTTAAAGGACTTTATAAGATCCATGGTAGAAAATGGGCCATCAATCTGTGTCATGAGATGCCCCATCAGATAGTTTCGAGCCATATCTAACTCAGCATCAGGAATTAATTCTGTTTGGAGCCTTTTCATTTCATTTTTTATAGCCTCAATCACCTTCTCCGTGTTTTCGGTCGCAGCTTCAGTGCTTATATAAAAACAACCATCGGAGGTAAAAGAATCTACACTTGAGTAAATACCATAGGTCAGTCCTTGATTTTCACGAATTTCCATCATCAACCTGCTTCCGAAATAGCCGCCCAGTATTGTATTGAGCATATACAGCCCGTTGAAATCTGGGTGTGATTGTGGAAATAGCCTGCGTCCGATTCTTATCGCGGCCTGATGACTTTGAGGCCCAGCATATTCAAAATAGCCGAAAGTATTTTCTTTAGGAAGGGTGGGTAGGTTGTCCAGCCCGTTGCTGTGATTGGGGCTCCAAAGTCCAATGGTCTCGCGAATCATCTGTATTTCTTTTTCGCCAAATGACCCGGAAATAAAGATCATGCCCTTCTGTGGAATTATGTGGTTTTGATGGTGGACCTTGATTTCCTCAATCGTTATACCTTCATAATCCTCTGGGTCATTATTTTTTCCATAGGGATGTCCTGGACCAAATATCTTCTCTGTCAAATGACGATAAGCAATTACTTCGTTCTTTTTTAGATCAATTTTAAGTCGTTCAATCTTATTTTCAACATATACCTGCAATTCAGCTGGGTCAAAAGACGGGGTCTCCAAAACCTCTCGGATCACTGTGATCAAATCCGGAAAAAACTTCGTCAATGTCAACAATCGAACACGAACCGTATCAACGCCCCCTCGCGTAAACATCGTGGCGCCAAGCGACTCAATCTGCTCGGCTAATGCTGCGGAGTCAAGGCGTTGCGTTCCTTCAGAGAGTAGTCCTGCCATGACTTCTGCCGCCACCGGCTTTTTCTCAAAAGTCGATCCGGCACGGAATACGATCTCCATTTTTATCACCGGCTCCGCACCTCCTCTGACCATATAAAGTTGCATACCATTGGAAAGGATCGTCGATTCATACGGTGGAAGGTGCAATTCCCGAATTGCCTGAATTTCGGGTGCCTCATTTGGTTTTGCCATGGAGACAAATGTAAGCACATTGCTTCCTAAACCATTAACTTATGCTGATTTCGCAGAGATTGTGAGGTTTTCTAATGGATACTGCGCTCTTATTAGACACGATTAACAACCTAAGTTATTCAAAACTTGTAAAACCAGTACTTTTCAACAAATGGATGAAATCAGTTAAGGAGTCAATTGTTTGTTTTTCAAAATAGTATTGTGTTATTTTCGAGCATTCTACTAGGACAAACGAGGAATTAATAAACAAAAAAAGCCTTTCGAAATAGGCAGAATCATGTCGCGCAAAATTGTTTGACCGCCCCACTGCCTTCTTTTTCCGTCCGCAAGAGGGAAAAGAAGAGAGCCCGAAGCCGCAAAACAAAGGCAACCTAGATAGCTAAACAATTGATTCAATGATTAAGGGAGTTTTTTGCGCGACGAGTTCCGCTCAGCGGAATGGATACTTTTTTCCGGAAAAAAAGTATCAAATCTGTTGATATTAACCTAATTGTAATGTCCAAATCAATTTTGGGACATTACAATCTTCAATATACTTTGATATTTAGCCTTCACAAGTAAAGTAATATGGCTTAGTCCTATTAACTTTGCTGAATCTGGTGCTCGAGAGGGTTTTTTGACCAGACACGCTTTATAAACGAAACAGACCCATGGAATTTAAAGTCTCATCAGGCGAATTATTAAAACATCTCAATGTCGTGGCTGGTGCCATTCACCCAAATCCGGTGCTGGCAATTACAGAGGATTTTTTAGTCGATATCAATAAGGGAAAAATGACCCTTACGGCAACGAATCTGGAAACAAGTATTTCAACAAGATTGGAGGTAGAAAGCAAAGAAAATGGCACGGTCGCCATTCCTGCCAAGATTTTACTGGAAACATTAAAGGCACTTCCCAATCAGGAGGTCAATTTTGATGCGGACGTTGAACAACGCACTCTGGTATTAACTACCGAGACCGGTATGTATAAAATGGCTGTGGATCCACCGGATGATTTTCCTGTTCTGCCTAAATCAGATGATGAGGAGATCATGTTGTCTGTAGAACGCCTCATGAGTGGTATCACCTCCACCATCTTTGCGACGACTTCAGATGAAATGAGACCCGCCATGACAGGGGTTAATGTTGTTGTTGATTTTAATAAAATAAGTTTTGTGGCCAGTGACGGACATAAGTTGGTTCGTTATCACGCACTTGGTACCTCTACGGAAAAAACCGGATCGTTTGTTGTCCCGAAAAAAGCATTGTCCCTCCTTAAAGGTGCAACCCCTTCTGAGGGAAATGTATATCTTAAATATAACAAGTCTCATGCGTTTTTCCGCTTTGAAGATACGGAGGTGATTTGTCGATTGATCAATCAGTCATATCCTGATTTCAATGCTGTGATTCCTGTTAATAACGAAAACGTTTTGCACGTCAGTCGCACACATCTTTTGGGTGCGCTGCGTCGAATAAACATCTTTGCCAACCGCACCACGAATCAGGTGTTTTTTGGTCTTGCGGACAACAGTCTGACCATTACCACAAAAGATCTTGATTTTTCGAATGAAGCAAGTGAACAGTTGAGTTGTGAATATGAAGGTGAACCGATGGACATCGCTTTCAATGCCCGGTTTTTTATTGAGCTCCTGAATGCACTCCACCAGGAGGAGATACACATGACACTATCCGTTCCAAGCAAACCTGTTCTCATTTATCCTGATGAGCAGTTGGAAAATGAAGAGGTGATGATGCTTATCATGCCTGTGATTATTTATTGAGCTGGAGAATTCTCTGCCGAACATGTGTTTAGTCAAGAGCCCTGACGGTCTCTTTTGTTTAGCACCCGACGCCTTTGGCGCCTGCGGTTGAGCGTGTTTAGAAAAATAATGGTTAAAAGATGTTTTACAAGATACCTGTCCGATATATCGGATGGGGAGACCTTTTTTCCGAGCAGGAGGAAAGCCTAAACCTTCCTTTGCTCGCAATAGCCTTGACGAAGTCGAAGCTCAACAAAAACCACCTAAGGTGGTTTGGGCTAAACCCTCTCAACACTGTGACCACAGAACAATCTCCCAATCAATATACTCCATATGGGTGAGAAACAGGAAAAACGGTGGCGGTAGTTTAGCGGTTCATTTAACTACTTAAAAATGAAACGCTATCTACCTATTTTTATAGTGCTCTTGTTGAGCATGAAAGTGCAGGCCCAAATCTCAAACGATCATTGTGATAACGC
>JBBKXT010000285.1:0-10741 GCA_037969625.1 Saprospiraceae bacterium | reverse complement strand
AGTTTTATATAACCCAATCCAACATCCTGCAAAGGCCGCAATCGCTCAGCGATATCAGGTTCCTCTTCGAAAAATTCAAGTGCCTCATCGACACTGCATTCAAGTATGTCATAGATGTTTTTACCGTGGTATTTGATGTCCAGAATCGGCTTTTGAAATCGCTTGCCACCACATTCTTCACACACTAATTTTACATCGGCGAGAAACTGCATCTCCACAACGATCTCACCATCTCCTTTGCAAGTTTCGCAGCGCCCACCTTCCACATTAAATGAAAAATGTTTTGGTTTGTAGCCATTGACTTTTGCCAGATGTTGATCGGTCATTAATTTCCGAATAGAATCATAGGCTTTGATGTAGGTGATCGGATTGGATCTTGAACTACGACCCAATGCTTGTTGGCCGATCATTTCAATACCTTCTACCCGTTCATAATCTCCGCCGATAGACTTCAAAAGATTTGCATTCGATCCACTCGTGATGCCCAATGCATTGGACAGGGCAGGCTCAAGGATATGCCGTATTAAAGTTGTCTTTCCGGAGCCACTGACACCGGTTACAACGGTCAGGCAGAATAGCGGTATCTGAATATTAACATCGTTTAGGTTGTGCAGACGAGCACCATTGATTAATATTTTATTGGAAGACGTTCTTCGCTTTTTAGGTGTTTCTACATTTTTAACACCCGTGAGATATTGCTGCGTCAAACTTTTAAATTTTCCACCTTTGTTTTCTATGAAGTCGTCATACGTGCCTGCGTAAACGATTTCTCCTCCAAACACACCGGCTCCCGGCCCAACATCAATCACATAATCCGCCTGTCGCATGATTTCTTCTTCATGCTCTACCACAACAACGGTATTGCCAAGATCGCGCAACTCATGTAGCACATTTAATAATTGACCAGTGTCTTTTGGGTGCAATCCGATACTTGGTTCGTCAAGTATGTATAACGAACTCGTTAAGTTGCTTCCGAGATTTCTTGTCAGGTGGATGCGTTGTGTTTCACCACCACTGAGGGTAGAAGAGATGCGTTCTAGGTGGAGATAACCCAGACCTACATTGCTCATCGTGCGTAACCTGTTTCGGATTTCAAATAGTATTCTGGCCGCTGTTTTTTCTTCGTGTTTCGGAAGTGATATTTCTTCAAAAAATACGCACAAATCACGAATAGACATGTTGGCTAATTCCGGTAGCGATTTGCCTTGCACTTTAACATAAGTGGCTTCCGGTCGCAATCTTCCACCACCGCAATCTGTGCAAGTTGTGCGACCGCGATAGCGCGCCAGCATGACACGGTTTTGAATTTTGTAACTCGCTGATTCCAATTCTGCAAAAAAAGCATAAATCCCTTTGATGTCGGTGGTCCCATCCCAGAGGATCTTTCGCTCTTCATTGGTGAGGTCGCGATAAGCCCGGTGATTGGGGAAATCAATCTTATTGCTCTTTTTGATAAATTCTTTTTTCCAAAGGGAAGACTTCTCACCTGACCACGCGGCAACTACGCCTTGAAAAATACTTAGAGTTGCATCGGGGATTACTTTGTCTTCATCGATGCCTATGATCCGCCCAAATCCTTCGCAACGTGGGCAAGCACCAACGGGATTATTGTAATTAAATAATTTGGGCTCCGGCTCGATAAACGTCAGGCCATCCATTTCAAACCGATTATTAAATCCTGTTTGTTTGCCATCTTCTGTTTCGATAAAGCACTCGCCATGGGCTTCGTAAAAGGCCGTCTGTGCACTATCCGCAATCCGTTTCTTAAAATCTTCTTCCAGCGAAAGAGGGAATCGATCCACCACCAGACTGAGCTCACCTTTTTCTAACGAGCTTGCTTTTCGTTTGACTATTTTTTTATGATCCAACAGAAAATCATCGATGCGCAAGGTCTCGCCCTTCCATTGTATTCGGGTGTATCCTTTTTGCAAAAGCAGTTGACATTCTTTCTCAATTGTTCTTTTTTCATCTTCGATCAGCAGGGGAGCGATGATCATGATTTTCGCACCTTCTTTTAAAGCAAAAATGAAATTGACTATATCCGTAACGGTATCTTTTCTAACTTTTCTTCCGGTGATGGGGCTTATGGTTTGACCCACCCGAGCAAACAGCAATCGTAGATAATCATAGATTTCTGTCATCGAACCCACTGTACTGCGGGCATTTCCTCCAGAGACACGCTGTTCGATAGCGATGGCGGGGCAAATCCCTCGGATATGATCCACATCCGGTTTTTTCATCCGATTGAGGAACTGCCGGGCATAGGAGCTCAAACTTTCTACATATCGGCGCTGGCCTTCTGCATATAAGGTATCCATGATCAGAGAGGATTTCCCGGACCCGGATAGGCCTGTGACCACCACCAGCTGGTTCTTGGGGATGGCGACGGTGACATTTTTAAGGTTATTGCTTCGGGCACCAACAATCTCTATTTGCCTGAGTTTCGGGGCTGTTGCAGGGGCTTGGGTAGTTCTATTTCTGGGCTTTACAGCCATAATTTATTGTTTTGGCGCACTTTTTGCTGCTTAATTTTGTTCATTAAATGGGTCATGCTGCTTGGCAGCTAAACCATCTATGGAACCGTTAAGTTCTTGTTAAAAGATTTTATTTTCTAAAAAATTAGCTACAAAGAAAGGAATTCCCTTAGTTTAGCGTCATATTTAATACACTGGTCACCAAAATTATCTCTATAGAAAGTACTCTACACTGTTTTTAAGACAAGGATTTTCATTTAAATCCGCCTATTTCTTTACTGTCAAAACACGTGTAGTATGCAAGTACAATCAATTGATGACCACCAACTAATACAATCCTATCTGGCCGGAGACGAGGCCTCATTTTCAGCCCTTTTACATCGCCATAAGGCAAAGATTTATTCATCGATCTATATGTTTACCAAAGATCGTGAGTTGGCGGATGACCTTTTTCAGGATGTTTTTATTAAAATAATTGATACCCTTCGCAAAGGGAAATATAACCATGAGGGCAAATTCCTTCAATGGGCGCTAAGGATTTCATACAATATGTGTGTGGATCAGTTCAGACGATCCAAGCGTCGTTCCAAAGTTTCGGCGACAGAGACCTTTGACATCTTTGATATCCTGGAAAGCGAAGATCCAAATCGAGAAACTACCATGATCCGCGATCAAACCCACAATCGGGTGAGAGCACTCGTGGATATGTTGCCATCGGAGCAACGCGAAGTAGTGATCCTCAGACATTATGCAGATATGTCTTTTAAAGAAATAGCCTGTCTCACAGATGTGAGCATTAATACAGCACTTGGTCGTATGCGTTATGCCTTGATCAATATTCGCAAGCTTATTGAAGAAAAAGAACTGGTGATTTAATTTTTTCAGGAAGTTTGGAATTCCAACGTTATTTGTTGAATTCCGTCAGTTTTGAAACAGGCTAAAAAAAATGGGACTCAACTTTCTTGAGTCCCATTTTTCTATTTAGGGGTTAAGGTAAGTTTTGATAAGTTTTATTCCACCAGCCCTTCCCCCTCCTTTGTTCGTACTCCGTCGCTGTTTCCGATCGATCGGAATTGGCGCAAGGGACCCTAGCCTCGGCGTAGGCGAATGTCCTTCTTCGTTCGACGAAGATTTATTGCAGACGAATGTTGTATGTCGCACCTTCAGCGCTATATAATTATTTTTGGCTCATGCGGACTAGGCGTCTGCGACACCTAGCTAAGATATGTCGCACTTTCAGCGCTTTTAGTACTACTTTGTTCGAGATAGCTTCAGCGAAGGTGAATGCTCTATACCCTACACATTACACCCTACACTTATCAATTACACTCTAAGGCGCCAGCCGCTCAACAACCCAAAGTCCTCGCTCATTCTTTTTATATCGAAACCGATCATGCAATCGATCATCGCGCCCTTGCCAGAATTCAATCGTTTCCGGTTTTACAAGATATCCACCCCAATGGGCAGGCGCAGGAAGTGGATCCAATCCCGCATATTTTTCCTGAATCGATTTAATGTTTTCCTCCAAAACAGATCGATCAGTAATTACTTGACTTTGAGGAGAAGCCCACGCACCGATCTGACTGCCCAATGGTCTTGATTGAAAATAAGCTGCAGATCTTTCCGGAGCCAGTTTTTCAGCGATGCCTTCTATACGCACCTGCCGCTCCAGTTTTTCCCAAAAGAATAACAACGCAACTTTTGGATTTTCAGCCAAGTCTTTTGCCTTGTGACTTTTAAAATTGGTGAAAAATTCAAAGCCATCCTTAGAGGTTCCTTTGAGAAGAACAATACGCGCAGATGGCTGACCAGCATTATTAGCAGTGGCAAGCGTCATGGCATTGGGCTCTTCCAAAGCAGCATCGATCGTATGTTGCCACCAGATGGCAAACATGTCCATTGGATCGGAAACTAAATCATCTGCTTTTAATGCACCACGTTGATAAGCTTTGCGGAGGTTTTCCATATTTTATTATTGTAATGAATTTTTGGATCGTTACTCTTTATTTTGATCCTGCGTAAAGATACGATGTCACTTTACTTTGGAAATGCAAATAATTTGATGAGGATCACTTAATCCATTGATTTTTCCCTCATTATTCTTTAAACCTATCTTTTTCGTTTGTTGTTGTACTTGTTTATACCTTTAGGGTGATGTTTATGCGTAAGCTATTTGAATCATTAGGTGTCCAGACCTCCAAACTGTCATTGCAGGTCGGGGTTATCCTTATGTTATTCTTTTATCTGGCAGTATTTGTAGCCTCTCCATTCGGTGTCCCACATACACATCACGAGGCAGATATACATAAGACCGATCTATGCACAACCGATGCTTGCCATATCTCGATCTACCACCCTGGGCAAGAAGGCGGATGTAATCACAAGAGCCATTTATCCAAATCTGAGGATGAGTGCTTGCTCTGTCATGTTGTTCTTTCAAGACAACTCCAGACTGAAAATATTTTATTTGCAGAAGTAAATACGGTGCTGCCCCAACATCACATCGCGGATATGGAGGATGTTGTTTCTTCATATTTTATTCTCCTCGCGGACCGCGGACCGCCGACAAACGCCTAGTATATTTCTTTTTTTAGGTTGTTTATACCAATCGGATGGTCCATTCTTTTGGTTTTCTTTCATTTATTTTAATTCGAATTGTAATGAATCATTTCAATTTATTCATCATAGTAGGTTTTGTTTTTTTTATTATTGCTTCATGTGACAAAGAGCCCGTTGTTCCAAATGAAGATGAACTCATCACTACTTTTATTTATACACTTACGCCCATTTCGGGAGGGGATGTGGTTGAGCTTTCTTTTACTGATCTTGATGGCGATGGAGGGCAGTCACCTGTGATCGTTGCCGGTCAATTTTCTGCCGAATCAGCGTACACAGGAGTTATCCAATTATTAAATGAATCTGTTTCACCCTCAGAAGATATCGCCGAAGAAATCATGGAAGAAGGTGATGAACATCAGTTTTTCTTTCATGTGGAGACTGCCATAGCCAATATATTATACACCGATCAGGATGTCAATGGCAATCCCATTGGATTGACGACCACCTTGACAACAGGGGCGATCAGTGATGGCATCTTGACAATTACGTTAAGACACCAACTGGATAAATTTGCTTCCGATGTATCCATGGGAGATATCACAAATGCCGGAGGTGAAACAGATATTGAAGTGAGCTTCCCAATGGTGATAAAATGATTAGGCTTCTTTTCCTGACAATTTTTATTGGTAGCTTATGTTTGGGTTGCCCGATACATGCTCAAGAATGTAATATTCATTTTACAGGACGAGTATTAGATCGGGCAACCAAAGAACCATTAGAGTTTAGCGCTATCGCTCTGCAGGAGTCGAACGATTATATCCTTGCAGATAGTGTGGGATTCTTTTCTAAAGATTCCTTGTGTGCCGGTTCTTATCACGTCCAGGTTTTTCATTTGGGGTGTGCGCCAGCACAACATTTTATAACACTTGAAAAAGACTCTTCGTTTATATTCTACCTCGAACATCATGGCGAACTATTAAAAGAAGTGGTAGTTGAAGGTACGGCTCAATCTTTTCAGGAAGCCGCGACTCATCAAACTATTTCGTCTTCCGGCATTAGAAATCAGTCAGGATCTACACTGGCGGATATTACGGAGAAAGTGGCTGGCGTTCGCGCACTCAGAAATGGATCGGGTATTTCGAAGCCAATGATTCATGGGTTATACGGTAATCGTGTAGCCGTGATTAATAATGGCCTCTTACAAGCCGGTCAACAATGGGGAGCAGATCACGCGCCTGAAATTGATCCAAATGCAGCCAATAAAATCACAGTGATCAAAGGCTCCGATGCTATAGAATATGGATCACAAGCATTGGGTGGAGCCTTGTTAGTAGATGCCGGTCCCATTCAAAATGATCCACACCTGCATGGGTACTTGGGCTATTCATTTGCCACAAATGGTCTAGCACAAACACTGACAGGGATGGCGAATAAATCAGTTGGTAAGTTTGGATGGAGATTGACCGGTACGTATAAAAGAGCCGGGGATCATCACACGCCTGATTATTATCTAACAAACACCGGGATAGAAGAATTGAATGGATCTTTGCAGGTAATCTATCATCCGTCTACTACGGTACAACACCAATTGTACTACAGTGTATTTACTACGACGCTAGGTATTTTTTCCGGCTCGAACATCAGTAATTTGACCGATCTGGAAGATGCATTGAATCGCGATGAACCATTTAATATCAATGATTATTTCTCGTATCAGATTAATGCGCCAAAGCAAAAAGTTGAGCACCACTTGCTAAAATATTCAGGGAAGAAATTTATCAATGAGCATGAGTCTATTGAATGGATTGTCGGCAGCCAATATGATCACCGACGGGAGTTTGATGTTCGTCGAGGGGACCGCTCAGATATACCTGCTCTCGATCTCAAGCTTTTGGCTCAAAGTATGCAAGTTAAATATGTCAACGATCATTCAAGATTGCGCTATAAAGTAGGTGCACAGTTCACTTTTTTAGATAATACCAATAGTTATGAAACCGGTATTCTTCCTTTGATTCCGGATTATCTAAAAGGGACTTCAGGTCTGTATGCATTGTGTCACTATCCTTTAGGAAAGTTTGTTCTGGAAGCCGGCGCCAGATATGATTTGCAATTGCTGAAAGCCTGGCCGATTACGCTGACCTTGCCACGAGAAGTTGTGATCCAGCAACATACCTATCATGATAATGCTTTTTCAGTGGGAGCAGTGTATAGAGGGAACAATGACATGGAGTCAAGAGTGCAACTGGTCGCTGCCAAACGCTCCCCGGAGCCTAATGAATTGTATAGCAATGGACTACATCAAGGGGTGGCCAGCATTGAAGAGGGCAACTGGTTGCTCACCCCTGAAACTTCTGTTAAAACCATTTTTACCCAATCATTTTTCCTTGAAAATATAATGCGTGTGGAAGCAAGTATTTTTAGTCATGTCGTAGATGATTTTATTTACTTGCAACCTAGCGGTGAATTGCGATTGACGATACGAGGTGCCTATCCGGTGAATACCTATACCCAGAATGATGCATGGATCCGTGGCGCGGATGTTGTCTTTATTTCAGATTTCTCCCATCACCTGGAGTGGAATTTAAAATTTTCGCAGGTCAGAGGTTCGACATTGATCACAAAATCTCCACTTCCCTTAATGCCTTCAGCTTTTGTATCATCGGCGGTTTCATGGGCTTTTGAGGATACACCTGTGTTCAGAGGAAGCCGCGTATCTATTGAAGGTGCTTACACCGGTAGGCAGAACAACTGGGATAGCGACGTCGAGCTGGTGCCTCCACCGGACGATTACTTTTTACTCGGATTGAAATTGAGTAGCGAGATCAAGATTAAAAAGCAAACAGTCTTTGTTGGCATCTCAATCAATAATCTGTTGAATGTTCGTTATAGAGATTATCTTAATAGATTGCGATATTATTCTGATGAACAAGGATTCGATGGCAGGGTAAGTCTTCGGTATACGCTGTAAGTGTTTTGTTTTTAAGTATATTTATCTGGCATTAAAATCATCCAATAATTGACTGATCTATTTTACAAACTATACCATCCCGAAATTTTTCAAGGACATCTTGAAAAACAGAAATATTTTGAAGGCTGGTATTTTAAATTCGTGTCGCAGGATGAAAGTCAGGCACTGGCTGTTATTCCGGGAATTGCTCTTCATGATGAAGCGGATCAGCATGCGTTTATTCAGGTCATTGATGGTGTAAGGCAGCAAGTGAGTTATTACAAATTTGAATTGAAGGAGTTCGATGCTGATCCGAAAATTTTGTCTGTTCGTTTAGGCAACAATTTTTTATCATCAAACAAGGTCATCCTTGATCTCCCGGAATTAAAAGGCGAAATAAGTTTTGTGGATATCACGCCGATTAATAAGTCCGTATTTAGTCCGGGCATTATGGGTTGGTATTCCTTTGTACCGGGGATGGAATGTTATCATGGTGTCGTCAGCATGCACCATCGCCTGATCGGGGAGACCAACGGTTCGCTGGGGACGATAAATTGGAATCAAGGGACTGGCTATCTTGAAAAAGATTGGGGTAAGTCATTTCCTAAATGTTGGATTTGGGCACACAGCAATAATTTTGGTGTGGGTGTAAAAGCTTCGATTATGGCATCGGTGGCTCATATTCCATGGATGGGCAGATTTTTTCCCGGTTTTATTGTGGCATTATTGATAGAAGAGGAAGAGTACCGCTTTGCCACCTATAATGGTTCAAAAATGAAATGCGCTGTTGATGCTGAGGAAGTTAGGCTTGAGTTCAGAAAAGGGGAGATGCACCTAAGTGTGAAAGCCCTCAAAGGACCTACCGCGTCGCTTCGTTCACCAATTGCTGGTCAGATGACAGGAAAGGTCAATGAAAGCCTGCAGGCTCACCTCGAATTGACCTTATCTAAAGGCAACCAGGTTATTTGGGACGGTACCGGCACCTCCGCAGGTCTTGAGGTAGCTGGCGAAACAGATATTCTCGAAACTGAACGCTGGAGAAGTTAGTTCAATTCCTTTCGGGTGGCTACCTTTGCGACTATGAACCGCTTCCTGGGAATAATCATATTGATTGCTCTGGTCAATAGTTTGTGGGCACAATCCACGAACAATCCATTTGATCTGAAATATCGTCAGGCCAAACCTGTCTCCAAGGAGGTTGATAAGCAGGTGGCCAGTAGGCCGGATACAGTAAAAAGTATAGTTTTCTCTGATTCAGTTAATAATATTTCTCGTTCTACTGAAGTATTGATGCAGGACTCATTGCCATCGGCTCTGATTAATTCCGAAGTCGATTCGACAGCTGCGTCGCAGAATCCTTTTGAATCAGCCATTGTTTCAGATACAGAAGCAGATACCGCTTCCGCTACAATTGATAATGCAGAAGGATCGGTAGAAAAGACCGTTCCAATTGCATCACCAAAGCATTATGGCTCCAGGGGTTTTCAAATATTCTTCCTCCTGTTGAGCCTTCTCTTTTTAATATTTATCGTCAATGTGGAGAGGAGTTTCATCCGGGATCTTTGGCGCGTGATTTCTAATGAAAATTATAGCTCCCTACATCATAGAAACCAACGGAATACTATGCGGCAGGTACTGCTTCTCATGGGATACCTGATTTTTATTTTTCAAGCGGGACTTTTTATCACTAAAAGTCTTCATGTCTATCCGTTTACTGCAGCAGTGATGACTAACCTGTGGATTTCAATTGCCGCAGTCTTAGGGGTTTATCTTGTTCGCCATGTGGTGATTCGATACCTGAAATGGCTTTTTAACAATGAAAAGGAATTGTCGCTTTTTGCCTTTGATATCAGTATCTTCAATACCATGGTGGGCCTTATTCTCCTTCCAATTAATATATTGCTGATTTTTGGCCCGGAAGGAATGTATAATGCCCTGATTATCATTGGTATTGTGGTAGTTGTAGCTGCTTATGTACTCAGACAGCTCCGTTGGATGCTGGCATCACGAAGATTCATTTTAAATAGTCTGTTCCTCTTTTTTATTTATCTTTGTGCCGTTGAAATTCTCCCCTTATGGACGATTTCAAAGATTTTCTGGTGAGAAATTGATCCATTAAAACCTGACGAATGGGTACAAACAGTATCAAAGAAAGTACGAAGTCAATTACAAAGCTACAAGTGAAGACCATTTTGGTCTCGCAGCCTAAACCAGAGCGATCACCCTACTACGATATTGAGAAAAAATATGGTGTCCAAATTGATTGGAGACCTTTTAATCATGTCCAGGCGGTTTCAGAAAAAGATTTCCGGAAACATAGAATTCGACCTGATGAATTTCAGGCCGTAGTGATGACGAGTAAGAATAGCATCGATCACTATTTTCGTTTATGTGAAGAGATGCGTATCAAAGTCTCTCCGGATATGAAATATTTCTGCAGTTCTGAAGCAGTAGCCCATTACTTGCAGAAGTTTATTCAGTATCGTAAGCGCAAAGTTTTTGTGGGTCAACGATCTGTACTAGATCTTGCAAATGCCCTTCAGAAACATAAAGCCACTACAAAATTTCTTCTCCCTTGCTCGAATCTTGGAAAAGAAGATGTCGTCAATTATTTCAAAGAAAAAGAAATTAATTTCGAGTCAGCAGTGATGTATAAAACGGTGTCAAGTGATCTGTCAGATCTACGTGATATTTTTTATGACATGCTTATTTTCTTTTCACCACAAGGCATTGAATCTTTGTTTGATAATTTTCCAGACTT
>JBBKXT010000284.1:0-4294 GCA_037969625.1 Saprospiraceae bacterium | reverse complement strand
AGAAATTGCAGTTGTCTGCCAGAGCCTATGATCGTATCCTGAAAGTTTCGAGAACGATTGCGGATTTGTCGGGGAGTGAGACGATTGAGATTCCGCATTTGGCTGAAGCAATTCAGTTTCGTTCATTAGACAGGGAGGAGTGGGCTGGATGAATCGCCGTCGCCAAGGCTATGGCCTTGCTCGCCGAAACCTTTGGTGAAGGAGATGCGATCGAGGAAATCGCCGTCGCTAAAGCTATGGCGATCGAAGTGGGCAGGGTGAATCGCCGACGCTAAAGCTATAGCCTTGCTCGTCGAAACATTTGGTGAAGGAGATGCGATCGAGGTGAGTCGCCGTCGCTAAAGCTAAGGCGATCGAGGTGGGCAGGATGAATCGCCGTCGCCAATTCCGATCCATCGGAAATGGCGACCAAGGGTGGGCAGGGTGAATCGCCGACGCTAAAGCTAGGGCCTTGCTCGCCGAAACCTTTGGTGAAGGATATGCGATCGAGGTGGGACACCTTTTTTCTGCGCATTCTGCAAAATTTTCTGCGCTATCCGCGGGAAACCTTTTTCCTATTCTAAAGAAACCAAGCCACTACTACACAATCAATCCCATTTAATACAGAAATCCATGATTTGTAGCATGTTTTTCACCCTTTCCGATTACCTTTAGCGTTCCCTCTAAAAATATTCCCTCTTCCTTTTGTACGCGACTCACCTCATATGGCTTTCATATGTTAACTTTGATATATGCGTTATCTATTCTGCTTTTTGATCTTAGTCTCCTGGACCGCTGGTTACAGCCAGGGAAGTGGCTTTTCATTCAGTTATACCGGACCTACACAGATCGTGGTAGGCGATGATTGTGAGGAGGCATTGAACTGGGGACACCCAAACACCCCTACCGCCCAGAGTAATATTCCCGGCGGTGTCATTGTCTCTTTCGAAATCTATTCCATCAGCCCGGATTATGAAATTAATGATCTGATACCCGGCGGAACGACCGTCACTGTGTTCTATCAAGCCGTTGACAATTTTGGAAATTCCGCACTCTATGGCTTTACCATTTCATTTATTGACCAAACACCTCCGGTTTTTGATCCCTTATCACTACCTCCTAATCTCACAATATCTTGTTCCAACCAAGTACCTCCACCGGCAGATGTAGAAGCTACCGATAACTGCGAAAATGAAAACACTAACCTCACGATCACTTTTACAGAAACTAACAACGCAGCTTTCTGTACAGGTGGAAGCATCATCCGTACCTGGGTCGCCGACGATGATCTTGGAAATTTTTCCACTTTCACGCAAACGATCACTGTAACCCCCGATGTAATTCCTCCCGTCATTACAAACAACCTTCAAAATGGGATGGCACCATGCTCCACCGCCATGGCACAGTATACGACTTGGCTGAATACACAAAGAGCGGCATTTACCGCAACAGACAACGGATGTGGATTGATGTCATTAACCGATGACGCACCGAATCCAGCGATTATAACTTCTTTCTGCGGAGAGATTGTGGTGACGTTTTCTGCAACAGACAACTGTGGCAATACAAGCACGTTGATCAAAACGTTCACGGTTTTCAATTCGGTCGCTCCGGTGATCACGACTCTTGCGACAGACGCAGAAGGAGATTGCAGCCAAAATAATATCGCTCAAATTTTTAATGCCTGGATCAATAATCATGGTGGCGCAGAAGCCACCGATGATTGCAGTTCTATTTTCTGGTCAACTTTTCCTGCAAATCCTACTATTGGCGACACATGCAATACCTCAATAGAAATCTTGTTTATCGCCGGGGATGGTTGTAATAATTTTGATACCACGGCAGCAAGTTTTGTCCTTACCGACAATACACCACCGACCATCACAGCGGATCCATCTACCATTGTGATTGGTTGCCACCTTACGACCATAGATTCCTTATTACTAGATTGGTTAGTCAATGGAGGTTTTAGTGACGCCAGCGACCTTTGCACAGCGGATGGAGACTTAAGACTTGGTTACAGACTAGCCGGCAATGTGCTAACCCTTGAGGAAGTACTTGAAGCTTGGGAAGATTCATTAGTATCAGGTTGTCGTGATAATGTAATGATTGGCGGTCTTTTAATTAATAATGTAAAAGGTTATCTCGCCGTTGAGTTTACGTACACCGATAAATGTGATAACGAAAGTGGAGAGGTCGGATTTTTTGGAATCACCGACAATGGCAGACCGATTTTTCAAACAAATCCCGTGGATACCTCTTTTGCTTGTGCACAGGATGGAAATTGGGAAGATGGTTTTTTAGCGTGGTATAATTCTGCCGGTGCTGCGACCTACACAGATCTATGTAGTGAGGTCGTGGTCAATGCCAGCATGACAGCAGATAGTGCCATTCAAATACTGACAGCCGCTCTTGATACAGCATGTCTTCAAGGTGTTTCTGTGTCGATAGCATTTGGCCTTCGAGATGAATGTGGAAACAATAGTCTAGTCATGCCTTCCGGAACATTCAGTATTCAGGATACGATTTCTCCGATATTAGTGACACCTGCGATGGATGCATTATTACCTTGTTCGGATAATGTGCAATTGCAATTGCAGACATGGATTGATACACTTGCCGGCGCTGAAGCCAGTGATGGCTGTGGCACATTGGCATGGGAGTTTAGTTGGCTCGATACAGCCGGTATGATTCAAATCGGTGTGCCGGGCATTGGGCCTTATCCTAATGTGATTGATCTCGATTGTTCGAGTGGTATTGAGGTCGTCTTTGAAGGTTTTGATATTTGTCAAAACAGTGTTTCGGATACAGCTATATTTTCCGTCATGGACGATATCGCACCGGTGATCACCATCGCCGAAGATTCTATTCATTTGGAATGTATGGACACGATTCCCGGAGATCTGCCGATGGTAGTCGATGCTTGTGATGCTGAACCGCTCATTACATTTACTGATAGTGTGAGTATAGATTCATGTCTCGGCGTTCCCGAGATGGTCATCAGAACATGGACGGCTACTGATGCCTGCGGAAATTCTTCGTCTGCAGTACAATGGTTTTTTCATTTGGACACTATCGCCCCAACTTTCGATTTGCCATCGGATACACTTACCTTCTGCGGTGGTGATACGATTACACTGCTGAATGTAAATGATAATTGTGATCCTTCCCCAACGATTACTTTTGAGGATGAATTATCCGGTATGACATGCGCCCAAGTACTCCATCGTCTTTGGATCATCACTGATGCCTGCGGAAATTCCTCTACTGCCGAACAACAATTTAATCTTACGGATGACACAGCACCGGAGATCATCCTTTCACCGGGTCACTACACATACACTTGCGATACAGCTTCACTTGATTTGCAATCCGCTTATGAAGAATGGATGATGTCGCCTATACTCGAAGATGGATGCTCTGAAGCAAACTATTTCATTGCCGAAAGAGGTTCTTATACACTTGGTGATACGGCTAGTTGGCCGGGTACACCGATACCCGATTCGATCATGGTGATGTGTGGGATGAATCTTACGATTGACGCTGACTTGGTGGCTTATGATGCCTGTGGAAATGCAGTAGCTGAAGAAATTTCATTTTCTGTCATGGATACAATTGCACCAGTATTTCTTAATTGCCCTGGGCTTTTAACTTTTCCACCGGACATGAACGATTGCAATGCAAGCATCACTTTAGAGAGCCCCGATTTTTTAGAAATTTGTTTTCCGGAAGAAGTCATTATTCAATTGATCATCAACGGAGGAGATACGATTTCAGTAAGTCCATCCCCTTCCATTGATACCATTCTTTCTGTTGGCGTACACACTGTTGAATGGTTGGCGATCGATTGTAATGGAAACGTTGGGATATGTGTTTCTTCCATTCAGATTGCAGATCCAAATGCAGTGGGTGTGACTTGTCCGAGCGATACGATCGTTTTCACTACACAAGAAACATGTGATGCGATAGTCGTCGTTTCACCTCCCGAAACCACAAAGGGCGAATGTAGTTCAGGTAGTATTTCTTGGTCAGGATATATTGAAGGGATGGCCGAACCCGCTGTTCTTGTTTTTGATTCTATGAATCATGAGTTACTTGTCACTTTCAGCGTTGGTCTTCACAATGTCTTTCTGATAGCAATAGATAGCACGGGAAATACCGACACATGTTCTTATGTTGTAGAAGTAAGAGATACTATCGCACCGAATCTGCAATGTCAAAACGATACTATTTTTATTCATCCTTCCGGACTTGAAATGATTGATGTGGCCATGACCAATGTATTGTTGTCCGGCGACGATGCTTGTGGTATTGA
>JBBKXT010000283.1:0-13044 GCA_037969625.1 Saprospiraceae bacterium | reverse complement strand
ATATTTCTATCTGCCTTTTTTATAAAGCGAATGTCAGCAACCGGTGTTTTTATCGGTGCTTTGATCTCTCAGTCCATTGTACTGACTTGTTTTCTAACAACAGATATCGGGTACTTATGGTACAATGTCATTGGTTGTGGTGCCGTCGTACTTTTTGGCTTAATGGCTAACACCTTGTTGCCCACAAATCTGGATCAAAAAGAAACTCAATAACAAGGAAATATAAAAAAAAGCCGCAACGAATGCTGCGGCTTTTAAAACTTTATGTTGGAATGGAATTATTTACTCCAAGCCATTATTGATTCGTTGTTCATTTTAATGTAATCGTCATTTCCTGCTTCCGTAGCCATTTCAAGGGATTTCTTTGCAGTTGCAATGGCTCCTTTCTTATCACCCATGTCAGCCTGAATCAGTGACTTCTTGCGAAGTACCCAGAATTTATCATATCCTTTCTCAATCGACAAGTTGATCCACTCTAATGCCTGCTTGTTATCTTTCTTTGCATCGTGGTAATAAGAGGCTGCAGCAAAATAATCATTCGCACTTGGACCATCCATGACGCTCTTGATACTAGCTTCAACAGTTTCAGCTGTGTTTACTGTGATAGGCACCATCACCATGGTTCGCTCCCAAAGAAGATAGATATCACCACCATTATTGGTAAGGTTGTCAAAACCAATCATAAATGATTCAACATTTACGCCTTCAGGCATCTGCCAGGATTTAACACTTACTGTGACTGGTGTAACTTCTGATTCGAGGTAACTACTCCAGTTTCCAGATTCATAAGGATAAAGCATAAAAGCCCAATCCGTTTTTCCCGGCTTTGTCAACATGGCATATGATCCGGCCTTAACGTCAGAACCGCCAAATTTAGCATCGCCGCTAAAAGTGATTTTTGGGACGGAGTTCGCACCGGTACGCCAAACTTTGTCAAAAGGAACCAGATCACCATAGATGGTACGGCCTTTCATCCCTGGTCGGGAATATTCAACAGAAACATCAATCAGACCGATCGTCTGTTCGATTTTGGCACCCGGACTGGCAGATGGCGTCTTTATCTGAGCCGTCACTGCAGTTGCTGTAAAAGCCAGCAACATGGATAAGAATAAGATTTTCTTCATGATTTCAATTAGTTTATAGTTAGTTAATATTATATCGAAACAACAACTGAAATAAAAGGTTGAAGATAGGGGAAACAAAAAAAGCACTCCCCTTGAGAAGTGCTTTTGAGTGACAGCGCTGGGATTCGAACCCAGGACCCACGGCTTAAAAGACTGTTGCTCTACCGACTGAGCTACGCTGTCATTTTGATTGCCTCTCGGCTAATTGAGCCCGCAAATATATGATTTTTTAATATCCAAGCGAATTACAAACCATACATTTTACGGAAGTCATCGTTTTTATTGGTTCTTATATTAGCTTTTCCCCCCATTTACAAGGCTTCTGAGACTATATTTTTTTCCTTCTTCAGCCTGGATCACATGACTAAATTTATCCCTGGCCTCTTCAATTAACGGCGATAGGTCCTTGTATCGCGATGAGTAATGCCCAGTCATCAGGCACGAAACATCTGCTTCACGAGCTATTCTCCCTGCTTGTCCCGCCGTACTATGACCTGTCTGTTCAGCTAATGACTCCTTGTCATCCATAAACGTGGTCTCATGATACAAAACCGATACCCCTTGAATCCAGGGGAGCAGACGATGATCATAACGCGTATCCGAACAATAAGCATAACTCAATGGTGGCTGCGGTGGAAATACGAATTCAACGGCTGGAATATCTTGTCCGTTGACATGCACTGACAGACCCCGTCCAACATCCTTGATTTGCTGTAATGTGAGTTGATGTGCATCTATGATGTCTTTCCTGTATTTCACTTGGACCTTTAACTCCCTAATCAAATAGCCATTGCAAGCTATCCGATGATCTAAAGGGAAGGTGAAAATCTCCAGATATCCATTTGACCACAGGCTTTCCAGCGATTCAGGGGTGTTTTCTATGATCGTAAGGGGATACGTCAGTTTCATGGTTGAAAATTTAAAAATACTTTCCAACATGCCTTGAATGCCAACCGGTCCATAAATCGTCAGCGCTTCCGTTCGTTTCAGATGTGAAAAAGAACTGAGTAACCCAGGGAGTCCGAATATATGGTCACCATGCAAATGGCTGATTAAGATTAAATCAATTTTGAAAGGTTTGATACCTGCCTGTCGCAATCGATCCTGGGTACCTTCTCCACAATCAATGAGACAATAAAATTGGCCATACTGGATGACTTGTGCGGAAGGGTGACGACCGTGCATAGATAAGGCAGAACCACTTCCAATGACATACAAATTAAATTCATCCATGATCTAAATCCGGAAGGAAGGAGGCATTGTTTAGTCCTCGTCCGATGGGGCTTCTGCTGTCAATTGACGCTCTGCTTCTTCCATATGCACATAGTCAATGGCTTCCTGTACCGTAGGGATCAGTGCGAGAATAGTATCCAGTCTGGAAATTTTTATTAGCTTTTCTACACTCGGGTGATTGATCCCGGTGATCACATAGCTTCCATAATCTTTCCACAAACGATTGGCTGTCAGGATCGCACTTAAGCCCGAAGAGTCTACATACTTGACATTCGTCAAATCAAAAATCAAATTCCGAACACCTTCATTTCGAAGAAATACAAATTCCGACTTAAGGTCCGGTGCTATAATAGAGTTCAAATTGTCCTCATCAAGCGAAAGTACTGCGTACTGCTCTTGTTTATCTAAAGTAAACTTCATAGTAATTGGTTGGCAATGATTAAGGCTGCCTTACAGACAACATAATGGCAAAAATACCCTATTTTCAAGAAAATCCGCATTCAATTTTTCCGCGTGGCCTTTTAACCATATTTTGATTTGCAGTATAACCAAAATGACCTTACTTTTAACATTATTAAAACAAGGATTTCAGGAATTATTGATAACCTTTAATCAAACATTCATGTTTTAATGACAAATCGTCATCTATCCCCTTCACAATTGACTGGTTTGTCAGGTTTAAACCGTCTTATAGCATGTTGGAATCATTTTGGATAGAGGGAGATAAGTGATATAGGACATTTATGAAATGTTCTTATATTGGACAATAATTTAATATATTCTATAAGGTACACATGAACAGAAAGTTCTCACCAAAAGTTAAGAAGATTATTTCCCTAAGCCGAAATGAAGCTTTGCGACTTGGTCATGATTATATCGGGACAGAGCACCTTTTACTGGGAATGCTCCAAGATAATGACAATCTAGCCGTTCGGGTGCTGGATGCTATGGACGTGGACTTTACAGAGTTAAAGTTCAAGATCGAAGACACCATCTCCGAAAACAGAACAGAAAACACCCCTGTCTCTGCAGGGAATGTGCCTTTAAACCGCCAGGCGGAACGGGTCCTTAAGGTCACTTTTTTGGAGGCCAAAAACCTCAACAGTGATGAGATAAGCCCTGAACACCTGATGCTCTCTATATTAAAACACGGAGATAATATCGCCAGTAAAGTTTTATTGGAATTTGATATCAACTACGAATCATATAAGACAGAATTAGAATATGTAATTCAGGAAGAATCTGGAAGTTACCAAGACTTTATGAATCAGGGGCCGTCTGATTCTGAAGGTGGATATGAAGAAGAAGGTGAAAAAAGCCAATTCGGCCCCCCAAAACGTGGTGCCTCTAAATCCCGTACACCTGTCCTGGATAATTTTGGTCGGGATATCACCCGAATGGCAGAAGAAGACAAACTGGACCCGATTATAGGCAGAGAAACAGAAATCGAACGTGTTTCACAAATTTTAAGCCGTCGTAAAAAGAACAATCCTATTCTCATTGGAGAACCGGGCGTGGGAAAAACCGCGATTGTCGAAGGATTGGCCTTAAGAATTATGCAGCGCAAAGTGAGTAGAAATCTATTTGATAAGCGCATTGTCATGCTTGATCTCGCTGCGCTAGTCGCCGGCACTAAATACCGAGGCCAATTTGAAGAACGGATGAAAGCCATCATGGGCGAATTGGAGAAATCGAGGGATGTTATACTTTTTATAGATGAGATCCACACAATCGTAGGAGCTGGTGGAGCCACTGGGTCACTAGATGCCTCCAACATATTTAAGCCTGCATTATCAAGAGGAGAATTGCAGTGTATTGGTGCTTCTACCCTCGATGAATATCGACAGCATATCGAAAAAGATGGCGCATTGGACCGACGTTTTCAAAAAGTCCTGGTGGAACCACCTTCGCCGGAAGAGGCAGAGCATATACTCCATAACATCAAAGGGAAGTATGAAGATTTTCATAGCGTATCCTATTCCAGTGATGCGATAAAGGCTTGTGTAAAACTAAGTGACCGCTATATTAGTGATCGCTTTTTACCGGATAAAGCGATCGATGTGCTTGATGAAGTAGGCGCACGCGTTCACCTTAAAAATATTCATGTCCCTAAGCACATTGAAGAATTTGAGGCCCAGATTGAAGAAATCAAAGAAGAGAAAAATAAAGCGGTCAAAAGCCAGCAGTATGAAAAAGCCGCTGATCTGAGAGATAACGAGTCTAAACTTGTCAGAAAACTGGAAAAAGCAAAAGAGGACTGGGAGGAAGAATCAAAAACGAAGAAATATCCGGTAACTGACGATGATATCGCTGAAGTCATCGCCATGATGACCGGTATCCCTGTCAAACGTGTCGCTCAGAATGAAAGCAAGAAACTGGTAGGCATGACAAATGACCTCAAAAAGGTCATTATCGGCCAGGATGAAGCCATTGTAAAGATTTCCAAAGCCATTCAAAGGAACAGGGTTGGTCTTAAAGATCCCTCGAAACCTATTGGCTCATTTATCTTCCTTGGTCCTACCGGTGTAGGTAAAACTGAGTTGGCAAAAGCACTGGCCCGATACCTTTTCGATACCGAAGACGCCCTCATTCGAATTGATATGAGTGAGTATATGGAAAAATTTTCTGTGAGCCGCCTGATCGGTGCCCCTCCTGGATATGTAGGCTATGAAGAAGGCGGTCAGCTCACTGAACGAGTGCGAAGAAAGCCTTATAGTGTCGTATTGCTGGATGAAATTGAAAAAGCGCACCCGGATGTCTATAATATCCTGTTGCAGGTATTAGATGATGGCTTGCTTACCGATGGCCTCGGTCGAAAAGTTGACTTCAAGAATACACTGATCATCATGACCTCAAACATTGGGGTTCGTCAATTGAAGGATTTTGGACAGGGTGTAGGTTTTGCGACGAAAGCCAGACAAGATTCTACAGAGGAGGTTACTAAGTCAGTGATTCAAAGCGCTTTAAAGCGCACTTTTAGTCCTGAATTCCTGAATAGAATAGATGACGTGGTGATTTTCAATAGCCTTTCAAGGGAGCATATCCATCAGATTATTGACATTACATTACAGGATTTATATAAAAGAGTGGCCACTATGGGTTATGCTTTGACCTTAAGTGATGAGGCCAAAGACTTTGTGGCAGAAAAAGGATTTGACCCGCAATTTGGGGCCAGACCCCTGCATCGGGCGATTCAAAAATACATTGAAGACCCATTGGCGGAGTTTATTCTGAATGCAAATCCTGTCGAAGGAAGTCACCTTCAAGCAAACCTAGACAAGGAGAAAAGCGAGCTTGTGATTACGCAATTAATCATGGAAAATGAAAATTCCTGATTTTATCCAATATCATAGCTTAGTTTTGTCAGTGGAACTAAAAAACATTTTCCGACATTAATAACTATAAACAACAAATAAGGTCGAAGGAATACTTAATGATTAACCATCCGAAAGTATGCCTGAAACCTTTGATCTTTAACTAAATCCATAAATTCCTTGGCGAAACGATTTTCCAGTAATTACCCCAGAAAACAAGACGACAGACACCGATTTAAAGTCAACGGCGATATCCGTGTACCCGATATTCGATTAGTCGGTGAAAATCTTGATGATGTCAGCAAGGTTGCCGGCAAGACCATTGAACCGGGTGTCTACCCTACCCGCGTAGCACGCACCTGGGCTGAAGACATGGGAGAAGATCTTGTGATGATCTCTCCAAATGCAGATCCACCGGTATGCCGGATCATCGAATTCAACAAATTTCTCTACAACAAGCGAAAAAAAGAGAAAGAAATCAAGGCCAATACCTCTAAAACCGTCATTAAAGAGATACGTTTTGGACCCAATACCGATGAGCATGACTTTGAATTTAAGACTAAACATGCCCAAAAGTTCCTTGAAGAAGGCTCAAAAGTCAAAGCTTATGTACATTTCAGAGGCCGAACCATCGTCTTTAAAGAGCGCGGAGAGCTCCTCTTACTCAAGATGTTGAAGGAACTTGAGGAATTTGGGGCTGCCGAAAGCCTCCCTAAAATGGAGGGACGCCGTATGATCGTTATGATTGCACCCAAAAAGAAAAAGTAATCTTCTTCAGATTATCTTCCCTATTCTGGATTAATCATTATCTTCGCCTTCCTTTTGAATAAAAATCTATAGGTAATGCCAAAGATGAAGACCCACAGTAGCGCCAAAAAGCGTTTCAAAATTACTGGATCAGGTAAGGTGAAGCGCTTTCAGGCTAATACGGCTCACCGGATGCGTAACAGAGACAAGAACACCAAATTGCGCCTTAGAGGGTCCACAATGGTGAGTGAAGCTGATACCGCTCGAGTGAAGCGCATGCTCTGCAAATAATTGAATAATCTGAATTTCAAATTATAACCGTCTGCCAGGACCTAAGCGGTGAAAATCCCTCTGTCAGATCAAATTGAAAAAATATGCCAAGGTCAGTAAACGCCGTAGCTTCCCGGAAAAGAAGGAAGAAAGTATTAAAAGCAACCAAAGGATTTTTTGGCGCTCGTAAGAACGTCTATACCGTTGCCAAGAACGCCCTGGACAAAGCGATGGGCTATGCTTATGAACACCGTAAGCTTAAAAAACGCTCCTTCCGAAGACTATGGATTGCCCGTATCAATGCAGCAGCCAGAATGCACGGAACCACCTATTCCCGATTGATCAATAATCTTGGCAAAGCCAATATCGAACTCAATCGTAAGACATTGGCGGATCTTGCATTAAATCACCCGGAAGCATTTAAAGCTGTCGTTCAAGCCGCTGGATAAGGAATTTATTATTATTTCGGCAAGTCTCACCCTTCCCGGAACTAGAATATTTCAAAGCCCAATCAGGAGTAGATACACTTGATTGGGCTTTTCTTTTGGGGTCAGGACTTAGCCTATTTTCGCATGGCTTCCACTGGATCCAGCTTAGCCGCCTGCCATGCCGGTACCAATCCGGACAATACACCAATGACCAGAGATAAGATCACCGCGATCAAGACGTTTTCCTTCGAAAGAAACATATCAAAATCAAATGCAGCAGTGGCGATGGCCATCAATCCCCATACATTGATCAATCCAATCAATCCTCCGATCACACATAATAACACGGACTCAATCAGAAATTCTAGTAATATGGTTGTTTTCTTTGCCCCTAATGCTTTTTTAATCCCTATGATATTCGTTCGTTCCTTGACTGAAACAAACATGATATTGGCGACACTGAACATGCCCACTAGGATTGAAAAACCTCCGATGAATATCCCTACAATATTAAGTGTACCAAATACTGGTTCAATCAAATTGGTAATCGTGGTCAACTGATTGATGGCAAAGTTTTCATCTTCTTTAGGCTTGATCTTACGGGCACTACGCAGAATACCTGTGATTTCATCTCGCAAATCCTCGAGCTCGGTACCTTCTTTAGCTTTAACGCTCAAGGAAGTGCCCCAAGCATTTCTTGATTTTACATTGATAAGCTTCTTGGCTGTATTAAAACTAATAAGAATGGCCTCATCAAACTGAAAAATATTGATCAGTGTATTCCCTTCTTTTTCCAGCACGCCAATCACCAGAAAATCCTGGCCCTTGACGTTTATCTCCTTGCCAATTGGATCAATCGCGCCAAAAAGTTCCTCCGCAAGGACCGCACCGATAATCGCCCGGTTTGTTCCATTAGCGGATTCGAAAGGAGTAAAAAACCTTCCTTTTGCAAAATCCAGATTGAAAATATCAAAATAATCATCCGTCACACCAGCCATAAACGCGCCTTCGACATTGCTCGCTCCATACTTGATAATGCGACTGGGCATGAAAATAGAGAAACTCGCTTTTGACGAAAGCTTGCTTTTGCGCTTGATCGCTATGAAATCCTCCTGGCTAGGTTCTGGTCTTTGGCGATATTTCCACCAATTTTGGTTGGGATCCTCATTCCAAGGTTGCTTATCTATATAAAGCACATCATTGCCGAGCTTTTCAAAACTGGCGCTAATATTATCTTTCAAGGAGTCGACGGCGGATAAAACAGAAATTATACAGACAATCCCTATGACAATTCCACTGAGGGAAAGAAAGCTCCTTAACTTATTCCCTGCCAATTGCTGGAAGGCTTGTACAATGCTTTCGTATATGGTCTTAAGAATCATTGGAACCAAAAATAGACTTTTCTCTAAAAAAAGGAACTAAATATTAGATTAAGCACTTACTATGACCGACAGTTACTGCATGGGATGTCTGACATTGGGAAAACTTACTCTGTCTGACAGAAAATAAAGTATTCCTAATCAGTAAATTGCGTCTAAATACTATCTTTGTCCTCCAAAATTTTATTCAACCAACTTATGCGTACTAAACTATCACAATTCGCCTTCGATCTACCGGAGAAACTGATTGCAAAATACCCTGCAAAAGAAAGGGATGAATCCAGAATGATGGTCGTCGATCGCAAGACCGGTCTGATGGAGAATAAAACCTTCAAAGAACTTCTCGAATACTTCGAGGATGGCGATAGCATGATTTTCAACAATACTAAAGTTTTTCCTGCTCGACTTTATGGCAAGAAAGAAAAGACAGATGCAGAGATAGAGGTATTCCTCCTTCGTGAACTAAATTCCAAAGCAAGACTTTGGGATGTATTGGTTGATCCTGCCAGAAAAATTCGCGTTGGAAATAAACTTTATTTCTTGGATAAAAAAGGAAATGAAATCCTCGTCGCTGAAGTCGTTGACAATACCACATCACGTGGACGTACCATCAGATTCCTCTTTGATGGAACAGATGAAGAGTTCAGTAATCTGTTGCGTTCTCAAGGCCAGACACCGCTCCCTAAGTATATCAACAGAAAAGCTGAAGATTCAGATAAAGAACGGTATCAAACCATCTATGCTAAAGAGGAAGGCGCGGTTGCTGCTCCTACGGCGGGACTACACTTCACTCGAGAGCTTATGAAGCGTCTTGAAATAAAAGGTATCAACTTCGCAGAACTAACCTTACACGTAGGATTGGGCACCTTTAGAAGCATCGATGTGGAAGATTTATCGAAACATAAGATGGATGCTGAATACTTCCGAATTACAGAAGAGGCCACTGCCATTGTCAATAAATCTAAAAAAGCCGGTCATAAAGTATGTGCGGTAGGCACGACTTCGATGCGTGCCATCGAATCCGCTGTATCCGCCACCGGTCTTTTGAAACCGGCTGAAGGATGGACGAACAAATTTATCTTTCCACCTTATGAATTCAGCTTACCCGATGCCATGGTCACTAATTTTCATATGCCTAAATCCAGTTTGCTGATCATGGCTTGTGCTTTTGGTGGATATGAATTAATCATGGATGCCTATAAAAAAGCCATCAAAGACAAGTACCGATTCTATACCTACGGAGATGCGATGCTGATCATTTAATCATTTTCACAAGACATCTTCAAAGCAATTATTCCATTCATTTACCTATAAAACAACCGGATGAGGTGAAATTTTTCTCTGTTTCCGGAAGTTTAAACCTTCTTTTCATCGTGTGGATTAGACACCGGAATAGGGCTAAATGCTTGACTCCTAGCTAATACGCTGATCTTTAAAGAGATGTATTCAAATTAAAGAATAAAATAATTTTCTCAATTAGTTGCACACCTTATTAGATTTTTTACTTTTGCAGCAAATTGCACATGGGGAACTTGATACAGGATCGCTTTGTTTGAGACAACCATACGCCGTATTTTTTTATCATTAAATAGTCAACAATTCCATGTATTGGACACTTGAATTAGCTCACCATCTTGAAGAGGCCCCATGGCCGGCAACTCGTGATGAATTGATCGATTTTGCTATCCGCTCCGGCGCTCCTTTGGAAGTGATCGAAAATCTCCAGGAAATGGAGGATGAGGGAGAGCAGTTTGAAAGCATTGAAGACATCTGGCCGGATTATCCCCGAAAAGATGACTTCCTCTTCAACGAGGATGAGTATTAATCCGCCGAAATAAATTATTAACCCAAAAAATGTAAAAGCCTTGCGGTGATTTGTTCCTGTAAGGCTTTTCCTTTTTACAGAAATTCATTTACGTTTGTACTGAATCTATGCCAACAGGACATCGTAAAATTATCATTGCCATCGACGGCTATTCAGCTTGTGGGAAAAGCACGCTGGCCAGAGCATTGGCGAAACGCCTGAATTACCTCCATGTGGATTCAGGGGCCATGTACAGAGCGGTTTCGCTATACGTCATGAAACATAATGTTGATATCCATCAGCAGGCAGAAATGGACGAAGCCCTAAAAAATATTTCCATCCATCTGAGTTTTGAAAATGAAACGCAAGCCACCTGGCTCAATCACGAAAATGTTGAAGAAGCTATTCGTGAACCACGCATCAATAAAATCGTCAGTGATGTCTCCGCCCTTTCCTCCGTTCGAAAAGAAATGGTCGCCCAGCAAAGACGCATGGGGACTGAGAAAGGCATCGTCATGGATGGACGTGATATCGGAACAGTCGTTTTCCCGGAGGCTGATTTAAAGCTATTCCTCGTTTCGGACCTGGGGATTCGCGTTGAAAGAAGATGGTTGGAATTGCAACAGAAAGGAATCTCCGCGACTAAAGAAGAAATCAAAGAAAACCTCTTACTGCGAGACAAAATTGATTCCACACGCGCAGATTCACCTTTAAGAAAAGCCGTAGATGCCACCGAGATTGATACAAGCTACCTCACCCCTAAAGAACAATTGCAAATAGCCTATGATCTGGCTCGCTCAATCCTTGGGCAAAAAGATTTAATGGACTAATGGTTATAATTACTTGATCCCAATTCGTATGGGCATCAGACACTCGCTCCGAATCCATCCGGCATCCTGATTTAACAAATAGACATTGTGCCAATCACCAATCTGATCGGTTATAACGACCTTCTCCCCTTCGCCAATCAATTTTATCACAGGACTATCATCAGAAGGTGCCTCACGAAAAGTACAGGGCATACTTATGATCGCCTCATTGGCACGATGTAAGGAAGCATAGGAAAGACATGCCAACACAAGTAAAATAAAAGCAGCCAAAACCCAATAGCGAATTCGCCGCACATGTATTGACCAATGCGATGGATTTTGTTTAAGCAGTAATAAGAAACGGCCTACGATAAAAATCAAAACACACAACCCTAAAACAGCCCATACACCCGGTCGAAACAACATCACTATTTGTCGGTACCATGATGTTAAAAAAAAAGGACGGACGGGTATTGTCGCATCGCGTATATTTTCTCTTTCCCTTTCGATCGCAATCTGAATAGCCTTATTTGAAGGACTGATTCTTAATGCCTTCTCGAAGGCGACCATCGCCTCACCGGGCTGGTTTAGCGCTGACGCTGCTAATCCTATATTATAATAAAGCCCTGAAGATGTATTACCCGCTTCCAGCAACTGATACCATTCCGTCAGCGCTTCCTGATAGGCACCCTGATTAAAAAAACTTTGTGCTTTCTCCTCAGCGCTTTGCGCTATCAATTGGTCAGGAACTAAAAAACCTGCCAGACAAAGCACGATGTATAAATTATATGTCACTACTTTCTTCATTCTAAAATATCGGATAAACGATGTGGACGTTCCTCTCGCCTCAATAAAAAACCATCCAGCCGAAGAGAGTTATGAGATGCCTGCTCCATCGGCGTCATGGCAGAAGAATTGTCTCCAAAATATTTAATAATGTCAATTTGATTGTTCGAAAACGTAAAATACATCCTACTGCATATAGTTTTATTGACACCAATAAAAGCATCATCATCATCCCGTGTATAATAAATGGATTCCGCATTGCCGGTCACCCACATCTGTTTTATTTGGCTGCTGTCAAATTGTGCAACGATTCGCTTCCCTTTGATCTGATCATAATACGTTTTGTACAATTCTGTGATGATGATGGCTTTCTCTGTCAATCGAATATCATTGATCGATCGATTCTTGATAGACATGGCGATACTATCGGCACTAAATTGTGTGGTGTCTGACCACAACACAGGAGAACCAAAAAACACAAACAAACTATCCCGATCATTAAACACAAGTGAGTCGGCTTTGCCCTGCATATCAGATTTAAACAATCGTACATCATGATACGCTTTGATGATTCTTAAGGTATCAGAAAAACCACTCAGTGTATCAATTTCGTTAAACATCGTCAGCGTATCAGCAGAAATATATAAAGTATCCCCATCAATTAAAATAAACAAATAAGGTCTACCCTCTTCGCCATTGTAAGCCAATACATACTCATTCTCCTTTGAAGAGTTTATAGTATCAGCATGTATTCCAACACCTTGTTTCGTATCAGTCCAAAAAGCATCGCCATAAGCCCTTCCTACACCAGTGGCTTTATCAAAGTCCGTTTGCTCGGCTTCCAGTATCATATCTCCATCCCGAATTTGACCGCCCCCCAGAGTGGACACTAGGTTTGTTTTCTCGTTATAAAAAATCTGAGGACTAATGACCACTCTTGTACTATCTGAATAGTGAGCAGGCTCTCCAAAAATCCAGGTCTCTCCTGTCTTTTCCAAATACCTCAAGCGGGTACCATCTATTTGTTTTTCTTGCTCTTTGACATGTACATTCCCAAGCATCAGCACTTCTCCCAGACGAGCATCGTAACGAATGGTATCTGCCGTAGCTTTTTTAGCCTCACCCGCATATTGTGCCTGTTGACTAAATT
>JBBKXT010000282.1:0-11334 GCA_037969625.1 Saprospiraceae bacterium | reverse complement strand
GCTTTTTAGTCGCCATAGTCCCGAAAGACCATGGCTATAAATCTTACCAAAACGCATCATCTCAATCCTCCTCGGATTTAGATTATACGTCCTGCCAACCTGTCAATGAACTTCTTTTTGTATTCCCTTTTCAGATCCAATTTATCTGCAGATTTCACAGCCTGCCCGAAATGGGGAGACAAAGATATTATTCTTAACAACCTACGCCAAATGTTTTGAAAAAAAATCCAACTGAATTAAAATGGACAGATTTCTAACTAACATCGTTTTAATAGAGGCATATTGAAGAATGACACTTTTTACCCACCGAATGACCCGATTTTCCGCCAATATTGGGTCCAAAGCAGTGTTTAAGGCCCATTTTGGATCAACTAACCACAAAAAGCATCTGATTTGTGAAGCAATTACAATTGCCCAGTGTAGATGACCTGTTTATTTTTTCTGAAACAAAACTGATTCGCACCCTGGTTTTCTAGCTTAAACCCTTCAGATGAGGCAATCTTTTTATCCCCATATTAACCTGAAGGTGGTCCCCTAATTATCTCCCTTCCTTATTATTAGGTATAAAAAAAGCGCCTCGTTTTCACAAGGCGCTTTTTTTAATTATCTGAATGATTGAAAAAGCTTACGCTTTTCCACCATGTAATTCATCTTTCAGCTTCTGTAATTCATCCATCTTCCCGTCAGCAGCTAACTGTGCTTGGGCCGGCCATGTTTCCGGATCAAACATTTTGTAGCGACTTCCCTGTTCAAGAAGGATTTCACGAATTTCATCTGCACTTTTTGCAGCTACTTTTGCAAAAGAATCAACACCCGCAGCAGCCAGGATTTCGGCGATTTTTGGACCTACACCCTCAATCAACTTAAGATCATCACCGTCTGCACTTTTCGCTTTTGCTGCCTTCGGAGCAGCAGCTTTAGCCTCTTCTTTAGCAGGAGCTTCTTCGGCTTTAGCCTCTTCAGCTTTAGCTTCTTCAGCTTTATCTTCAATATGATCTTCCTCAATAGGAGTCGGCTGACCAGTCGGTGTCGACTTTCCTGCGGGCGCGGCAGTAGCTTCAACCTTAGGCGCTTTAGCCGCCGGTTTTGTATCTGCCAACTGCTCTTTCAATTGAGAGAACATAGCCATATCACCAAGTGTGGTTGGCTCATATTTAGACTGTTGCTCTTTTACCACACGCTTGGTCTCTTTAACTTCCTTCTGGTGCTCCTCTTCAACAACACCTTCAGCTTCACGCTGGATGTCTTCGAGGTAACGAAGGTGAGAAACCATGATACGCTTATCATCGCGATTGAATTCAATCACTTTGAATGTCAGAGCCTCGTCCACATCAGCCATTTTACCATCTTCCTTGCGGAGATGACGTGATGGGGAGAATGCTTCAAGTCCGTATGGCAACTGCACGATAGCACCTTTGTCATCACGCTTGATGACGGTCGCTTCATGATAAGATCCTACAGGGAACACATTTTCAAATGTATCCCATGGATTCTCTTCTACATGTTTGTGACCAAGAGAAAGTTTGCGGTTGTCAAGATCAATATCAAGAATCTGAACTTGCAGATCATCACCAATCTTTGTAAATTCAGATGGATGTGCAAAACGCTTTGTCCAGGATAAATCAGAAATGTGTACCATGCCACCGATGCCTTGTTCTAATTCAACAAAAACACCATATGGTGTAAGGTTTTGCACCTTGCCTACATGTTTACTTCCAACGGGAAATTTAATTCCGATTTCTCCCCATGGATCAGCAGTAAGCTGCTTGAGGGAAAGGGACATCTTGCGATCTTCGTGATCGATTGTAACCACTTTGCACTCATATTCATTGCCAACGGTAAAGTAGTCTCTTGCATGGATAGGCTGGTTGCTCCAGCTCACCTCTGATACGTGGATCAAACCTTCTACACCCGGAGTGATTTCAAGGAATGCTCCATAATCTTCAACATTCACAATTTTACCTTTGACTATGCTGCCTTCTTTGATGGTGTCTCCAATGACATCCCATGGATGCGGTTGGAGTTGTTTAAGACCAAGTGAAATTCGCTTTTTATTTTCATCAAAATCAAGTACCACTACGTGTACTTTTTGATTGATGGCAAGTACTTCAGAAGGGTGATTGATTCTACCCCAGCTGATATCCGTAATATAAAGCAAACCGTCTACGCCACCAAGATCCATAAAGGCTCCAAAGTCCGTGATGTTTTTAACGACACCTTCAAGTACCTGACCTTTTTCAAGACCGGAGATGATAAGTTCGCGCTGCTCAGCAAGATCACTTTCAATCAATGCCTTGTGTGAGACAACAGCATTCTTTATGTTCTCATTGATTTTGACCACTTTGAATTCCATGGTTTTGCCCACGTATTGGTCATAGTCAATAATCTGCTTGATATCGATTTGTGATCCCGGTAAGAATGTTTCCAGTCCGCCGGCATCTACGATAAGACCACCTTTAGTTTTACTGATTACTGTACCATTAATAATCGTACCGTTGTTAAAGGAATCCACCAGGCTTTCCCATGCTTTGAGAAGTTTGGCCTTACGACGAGAGAGGACCAATTGGCCTTTTTCATCTTCCTGAGCCTCCACATAGACATCTACCTCATCGCCGATCTTAAGTCCATCGATATCTTTAAATTCAGACATCGCAACAAGACCATCGGATTTAAAGTTGATATCCAGGACAGCATCACCACCAGTGATTTGATGTACTCTGGCTTTGATAACTTCGCTTTCAAAGACAGCACCCATGGTAGCTTCGTAGATCGCTGTATATTTTTCGCGCTCTGCTTCTGTGTATATAGGTTGATTTCTGTTTGAAATGGTCCAGTTAAAATCGTCGTGAGCAGTTTCCGGTTCTTTAGGAGCCTGCGCTTTCTTAACAGGAGCTTCAGTTGTTTCTTCAGCCACCGGTGTTTCGGTTTCCTGAACTTCAGAGGCTACCGTTTCGGTAGTTTCTGGATTTGGAGTCTGATCAGACTCGGTTGGATTGTTTGTTTCTTCTGACATCTCAGAGAGTTTGTTGTGTTTGTACGTTCCTAATCTATTGAATATCAGGACCGGAGGTTAAATAATTGCTTAAAAATGGGACGCAAAGATAACTATTTAAATGAAAAGTGACTAGTGAAGTGAAAAGTCATTGAGTTGAGGATGATTTGCCTAAGGTCTCATTGTGTTGAAGGTTAAAAGGTTAGAGGGTTAAAAGGTTATTAGGTTTATAGGGGTTATAAAGGTGATGAGTTTAGGAATATGAGTCGCACATCGCTTGTCATTCATCTCGCGTCTGGCATCTTGCGTCTTTCTAGGTTTATGTAGGTTATAGAGGTTATGAATCGAGCAAGATTAGTCTAAAGTCTCAGGTCTAAAAGTCTCGCTTCCTTTTAAGGGTTATGAATTGAGGAAGATTTGAAAAAAGTTTCCAGCAGATCTCGCAGATTTCTTTATTCAGATGAGCACTCAAATACTCACTCCTCACCTCAATTGCGTCTCGTGTCTCGTGTCTAGTGTCGATCATAGTGTCTGAAATCTCAAGTCCAAGGTCTAAACGCTCACGCCTCCTTGTTCTTTAGCAGAAAATAGTGAAAGCACAAGAAAAGTCTTACATTGGTATATATATAATTCAAGACTGCAAAAAAGACAAATCGCATGGACGCACGGCCCTGGCTTCAAAATTACCCAAAAGGACTTCCAGCCAATATTGATGTTGACAAATACCCTAATCTGAATGCTTATATCAAAGAAGCTTTAGAGAAATATGCAAAGCAGCCTGCTTTTTACAGTATGGGAAAATCACTAACTTATGGCGAGATAGATCAAATGGCAGAAAACCTAGGCGCTTATCTGCATTCACGGGGTCTGAAGCCTGGGGATAGAGTCGCGATCATGATGCCTAATTTGTTGCAATATCCCATAGCTCTTTTCGCTTGCATTCGCGCCGGACTTGTGGTGGTGAATACCAACCCACTCTACACGCCACGCGAAATGCTTCATCAGTTTACAGATAGTAAAGTGAAGGGAATCATCATCGTAGAAAATTTTGCTTCAAACCTGGAAGAGATACTTGGGAAAACACAAATTGATACAATTATATTAACGAGTATAGGAGAAATGCTGGGTCCTATCAAAGGGTCGGTGGTCAATTTTGTGGTGAGAAGTGTTAAGCGGATTGTACCAAAATATGATTTGCCTAATACGATTAGCTTTAAAGAAGCCGTACACCAAGGAAGAAAATTTACCATTAATACTTTTGATGATTACCCCGATAGAGTCATCTCTCATCAGTACACAGGCGGCACTACCGGGGTCGCGAAAGGCGCGATGCTGACCAACAAGAATCTGGTCGCTAATATGTTACAGATGAAAGCTTGTCTTGATACATTGATGAAAGAGGGAGAGGAAGTCACCTTATGTCCATTGCCATTGTATCACATCTTTGCATTTGTTGTCAATTGTCTGGCAGTGATGTCCTATGGTTCAATGAATGTCCTTATCGTAAATGCCAGAGATCTAAAATCGGTCATCAAAGAATTGAAAAGCCATAAAATAACGTTGATCAGTGGGGTCAATACACTTTTTAACGCTTTGCTACATGACAAAGAATTTCAATCCCTTGACTTTAGTAATTTAAAACTGTCGGTTGGAGGAGCAATGCCGATTCAAAGATCAGTCAATGATCGATGGAAAGAAGTGACAGGCAAAGATCTTGTGGAAGGTTATGGAATGACCGAAGCATCTCCGGCCATATCTGTTAATCCTATCGATGGGTCAGGTAGAATTGGCACTATCGGCATGCCGATTCCATCCACCGATGTTCGTATCGTTGATGAGGAAGGGAATGTCTTGCCTCCGGGTCAAGTAGGTGAAATTCAAGTAAAAGGTCCTCAGGTGATGTTGGGATATTATAACCAGCCTGAAGAAACCGCCAATACGATTAGAGATGGTTGGCTTTGCACTGGAGACATTGGCCTTATGGAACCAGATGGTTATTTTAGAGTGGTGGATCGCAAGAAAGATATGATCCTCATATCCGGGTTTAATGTCTATCCAAATGAGATTGAAGAAATCGTCTCCGCACATCCAAAAGTATTGGAATGTGCTGCTATCGGTGTGCCCAATGAAAAGACTGGAGAGATGGTCAAACTTTTTGTGGTCAAAAAAGATAAATCTCTCAAAGAAAAAGAACTCATGGACTATTGTAGGGAGAACCTAACACAGTATAAACTTCCGAAGGCAATCGAATTCAGAGAGACACTGCCCAAGTCAAATGTTGGTAAAATCCTACGAAGAGAACTCCGAGATGTTACGTCGTAACCAAACATTGGAGGTCTGAAAAGAATTGGACTTTGATTACAAAGCGTTTACTGTTTCCGCTTCTCTACCCAATCACTGATCCATTCAGAAGTCATTGATTTAGGTCTTTCCAGTGGTAACTGTAATACGCGACTCCAACAAAGAGAAGCAAGCACACCTAGTGCTCTGGACACCGCAAAAAGCACCGTGTAGAATTGATATTCTTTCAATCCATAATGCACCAATATGGCACCCGAATGCGCATCTACATTAGGCCATGGGTTGCTGACCTTGCCCATCGAACCGAGTACTTTTGGGGCAACATCAAAAACTTTCCAAACGATATTGACAATATCATCATCCTTCATGTGCTCCATGGCAAAAGCCTGTTGAGCCGTAAACCGCGGATCTGGCTTGCGTAATACTGCATGACCATATCCTGGAATTACTTTTCCGTCAGCAATTGTTTCTTCGATGTATTTTCTGATTTGCTCAGTAGTGGGCTTGTTTGTTCCAATTTCCTCCACCATCCCAAAGATCCATTTGATCACTTCCTGATTGGCCAGTCCATGCAAAGGTCCGGCTAGTGCATTGACACCACCAACCAGTGAATAATAGGCATCACTGAGTGTCGATCCAACGAGATGAACGGCATGTGCACTCGCATTGCCACCTTCATGATCCGCATGAATGGTCATATACAATCGCATCAGGCTGTTGAAATTAGGGTCATTGCTGACACCAAGCATGTGCGCAAAATTTGCAGACCAATCAAGTGTATCATCGGGTGCAATATGCTCACTATTCTTAAATGATTTCCGATAGATATAGGCGGCCAGTTGAGGGAGACACGCGATAAGATTCATAGCGTCCTCATAAGTGGCATCCCAATAGTCCTTTTTGTTTAGCCCTTCTGCATATCGCTGAGCAAATACACTTTTCTGCTGAAGCGATAGTATACCAATCCCTAACTGGGTCATGGGGTGTGTATCCGGATCCAGATGATCAAGGACCGCCCATGTAGTTTTTGGAATCTGGCGTCGACGCTCCCACTCATCACTAAGCCACTGCACATCCTCTTCGGTGGGTAGTTCGTTGGTCAGCATCAGCCAGAACAATCCTTCCGGCAGTGGTTGGCCGCCTTTTGAAGGTAGTTTGAGACTGAGTTCTGGGATAGAGTATCCGCGAAACCGAATTCCTTCTTCAGCATCTAGAAGGGAAGTTTCCCACAGCATGCTTTTGATACCGCGCATGCCACCGAACACCTGACCGATCGTCACCTGATCGATGATGGTCTCTTGATTCTCCTTTAGAAAGGGTTTCATATCAGCTATGGTCGCCATAGCTTTTTCGTAAAACTTAGATTTTAATCTGTCCATGGGTATGGTCAAAAACGTATTTTCAAAATGTGTCGCAAGTTAATGTTTAATTGGGAATGCTAGTGAGTATAACGATCTCAGATAAGAATAGTTGTTGAAAATCCTAATAGATGCTAGGTCTTTGTGGCGACTAAAACCTTGATATCTTTGTGATATGATAGTCATAGACGATGTATTGATCAGCGATGATATAGTGACCAGACATTTTGTTTGTGATCTGGACGCCTGTCTTGGTGCTTGTTGCTGGGAAGGAGAGTGGGGCGCACCTCTTTTGGACGAAGAAGAGGGGATTATCAAGAAGGTTTGGAAAAAAGTCGCTCCGTATTTGTCCGAGGAGAGTAAGGAGGTTGTCCGCATGGAGGGTTTTGGAACAACGGATGGCGGAAAAGAAAACCTGGCTACTCCGTTACTTAAAAATGGAGCTTGTGCTTACCTCATTTGGGATGGCAAGGGTATTGGGAAATGTGCTTTTGAAGTAGCACATGCAGAAGGCAAAATTGATTGGCCCAAGCCGTTATCATGTCATCTCTATCCGATTCGAGTGCAGTATCTCAACAATGGCACAGAAGCTTGGAATTATAGCAAATGGAGTGTTTGTGCGCCTGCCTGTAAAAAGGGAAAGCAGTTGGAAGTCCCCATCTATAAATTTCTGAAAGGGCCAATTATTCGCGCGAAGGGTGAGGAGTTTTATGCGCAGCTGGAGGCATGTGCGGAGGCGCTGGAGGGGTAGGGATTGTATGTAAAAGATACGTTGTATAAGAAGTCCTTCGTTGTCATGCTTTCCCTAAAGGATTCGGGCTTCCACTGCCGCTAATGCGTCCGGAAGTCGCAGTGCTTTGGAAGGGGATGCCTGTAAATAGCTTGTTTTTTCCATTGTACTTCTTTTTCGCAGTTGTGGAATTATGTGCGAGGTCATTTGTTAATGATGAGACTTCATTTCCTGGTATTGTTCATTGAATGAAAAGTAGAATTTGAAAGCTAGCTTGCAGTTTTGCCCTCTGGTGCTTTTGCTAAAAAAGTTCTTGTTATCTTCCTGATCGTTAATGCTTCTGTCATATGATGCGTCTGTTTTATATAATCCCCATTCTCTTTTGTTCATTGCTCATGAATGGTCAGACAACGCAGGAATATTTCTCCCGTCCCGGACTTAATATCAATTCATATCATCAATGTTATGTTGATTGTGGATTTTCTACCTCTTACACTTTTTCTCACAAGCAAATATTGGAAGGTGATACAGTGCTTAAATTTGTACATAATGAAGGACAAGAATTCTTGTCACTTTGGGTAGATCAAAAAAAGGTGTTTATTTATTCCTCATCTTCAAAAGTCCTGTTATACGATTTTGGCCTTGAGGTAGATGATGTCGTTGCGGAGGGGTATTACGACGGATCCACAGTGGTACTGAAAGCCGATACGACACTGCTCAATGGTGAGAAGAGATTAAAACTAGAACTTGTCCGCAGTGACTCCACAGAGGTAACCTGGGTTGAAGGAATTGGGGATGTAGATCGGGGCCTGGCCACAGCATATGATCCTATGGGGAATGATTATTTTTTCTGCGCAGGTGACAGCACAGGATATTTTTTATTAAATCCCGAAGAAATTGAAAACTGTGAGCGGTATAGTTGCGTAGTCCCATACCCTGGTTTCGAATTTGAACAAAACGATTTTACTTTATCGTTTTCGAATCAAACACTTTTTGGAAAACATTACCACTGGGACTTTGGAAATGGCAATACCTCAGTTGAAGAAAACCCAGAATATACCTATCCTGAACCGGGTTGTTATTTCGTTAAACTGACCGTTTCAAATGATTGTTATCATGACTCAATAGAGCTGCAAAAGAAAGTCCCTATCTGTATTGCACCAGATTGGGGAGTAATTGATTCAATTTCCTTTAGTGCGAACTTTAAGTTATTTAGATGTACTGATCAAATCCAATATATTTTTAGAGATTTTGCTACCTCCAATTTATTCAGATCGGGAGACAATGGTAAGACCTGGAACACAGTGATCCTTCCTCAAGCCTCCGGTTCGAGGAAAATCACCGACATCGCAATGTTTGATGTTTTGCGTGGCATCCTCACTTGCCAGTATACTAATTCTCAATCGAATACGATTGGCGTCTTAGTCACTTCTGATGGCGGGAGAACCTGGATGGAGCGTCCTGAGGTTTCCATGGGAATGAAATACGTGGTTTTGGGATCAAGTGGTCAGGCATGGGTCTCCGGAGATAATTGGACAATTGATAAAAATGGCTTTTTCAGATCACTGGATTATGGAGAAACATGGACGGATCTAACTACAACCCTGAATGGCGAATTAGAAGAAATCTGGAATATTGATGATGAAATTCTCATTACCTCTACCTTCAAAGGATTACATCCTCCTCCATTGGGCTATTATTATTTGAATATATCAGCAGATGCAGGAATTCACTGGGATGAAAAAGTATTGCCAGCCTATATTGGCAGAATATATTTCAATGACGATAGTATCGGTTTTGGCTATGATTATGATCTGGGGCAAAAAGGTCTATACAAAACTGTGGATGGCGGCCTTTCCTGGTCATTGGTTTTGCCGGATATCCGAGTTCGGGATATTGAGTTTTGGGACACAAAAGCCGGTTGGGTTGCTGATGGATCTGGAATAGTGTATTATACCACTGATGGTATGCAAACGTACCAAAAAACCAATTGTATTGGCTCATGGATTCAGTCCTTAAATCCTCTTTCTGCTAAAGAAGTACTTGCTGTTTCAAGAAATAGTATCGTGTATTATAAAGGCAATACGGGTGAGTCATGCACAGCGTTGGATAACGATCAGGACGGATACTACGGGGATGTGGATTGTGATGATGAAAATCCTGACATTCATCCGCTCGCGCATGAGATACCTGATAATGACATAGATGAAGATTGTGATGGTATTGATTTAGTCACTCAGATCTTTGAACCCGGCCTCAGTGTTTTTACTATTTTTCCTAATCCGGCAAGTGAATTTCTCTACTTCTCAGATGAAGTAGAGGATGAAATTCAACTCGACGTATTTGATCTTACAGGTCAAATTTTGTATAAACAAACAGGAATCGAACCTATAGATGTTAATACATTTCCATCAGGCATTTATTTAATCAGGGTGACATCGATAGAAAAGCGTAGCGCTAAAACGCTAAAATTAGTTATTGTCAAATAGACTTTATCTTCTAATTTCATTGTTTCTGCAAGGGTATCTACTGCTTTGCAGGCCGGTTGCCTATGTCGTCTTTTGTTCCTTCCCCGACCCGTATTTCCTAAAGGACAAGTAGGCCAGCAAGGCACTAACCATCATTAGAATACTGGCCAGAAAAAACGGAGCCCCCGGCAGATAAATAGGGTTCTCCGGCTTGATCGCCCAGTTAAATAAATTAGTCATGATCAGTGGACCAAAAATTGACGTCGTACTAATCAAACTCGTTAAAGCACCTTGTAATTCTCCCTGCTCCTTTACATTCACTTTGCCGGTGATCGAAGCTTGTAAAGCTGGACTCGCAATACCACCAAGACAATAAGGAATTAAAAAAACCAACATCATCCAACCAGCACTGGCCAGACCAAATAGCAACATACCGATCGAATAGAAAATCATTCCAATAAGAATACTTCGCGCATTGCCCAGCCAGGGATTGATGATTCGCGTTAGCCCGCCTTGCACGCCCCCCACGAGCAAACCAACAACCCCGAGAGAGATTCCGATCATGCCTTCACTCCAACTAAATCGTTCAATCGTATAAAAGGACCAGATACTTTGCACAGCATGGGACGCCAGATAGACAAGTGTCATCGCCACGAAGAGGTAGCTTAGTTCCGGATATTTTCGGAGATGTAATAATGACCCAATTGGATTGGCTTTCTTAAAATCCAAGGGGCGACGATTTTCCAGAGAAAGCGATTCCGGTAATATAAAATAACCCCATAACCAATTCAGAAAGCATAATACGGCTGCAGCTATAAATGGAACACGTGGACCAAACGAGCCCAATAATCCGCCAATGACCGGCCCTATAATAAAGCCCAGTCCAAAAGCAGCACCCACCATACCAAAGTTTTGTGCCCTGTCTTTTTCCGTGCTGATATCAGCTATATAGGCGGAGGCTGTTGTAAAACTTGCCCCGGTGATGCCGGCTATGATTCTGCCGACAAACAACCATTCAATACTTGGGGCCCAACTCATCAACACATAATCCAGGCCAAACCCAAAAAGTGATACCAAAAGAATAGGCCTCCGACCATATTTGTCACTGAGGTTGCCAATGAGCGGAGCAAAAACAAATTGTGTTATGGCAAAGGCAAAGAGCATTAATCCATTGAGACTTGCAGCGGAACCTATCCCGGAAGGCTCAAGATGCGTAATCAACTCCGGCATCACAGGAATGATGATCCCCCAGCCAATCACATCGATGAGTAGGGTAACGAATATAAATCCTATGGCCGCTTTTCTTCCGCTCATTTATTGAAGATTGTGTGATTTCACCATTTTCTGCATATAATGAGGTTTCTTCCCTTTGGCATTTGCATAAAACAAAGGCTCAAAAGTAAGGGATTGGTGCGCTTGGTAGTCACTCTATTTTTATCCATCTAATTAGGTGACTGAAGCCCTAAACATGGGAATCTGCACAGA